>DASQGM010000278.1:0-5522 GCA_035632615.1 bacterium
GTTCTGCCCACCGTCGCTCAGCAGGATGATCGCCGCGGGCGCGAGGTCACCCGACGGGGGCGTGGCCTCCGCCGGAGGCGGGGTGGTCACGGGCGGCTGCGCCTGCCCGAACGGGCCGCCGAACGGACCCGCTTGCCGGTCCGTCGTGGGCGCCGTGCGGCCCGGGATCGCCTTGATCGCGGCCGCGATGCCGTCGCCGATCGCGGTCGCCTCCTGGGGTTTCAGCGCCGCGAGCGCGTCTTTGATCGCCTGGTGATCCGGGGTCGGCGGCACGTTCAAGGTCGAGTACGTGCTGAAGGTCACGAGCCCCACCTTGGGGCCCTGCGGGAAGTTGTCGAGAAAGATCCGGGCCGCCATCTTGGCGGCGTCCAATCGCGTCGGCGGCACGTCCGGCGCCTCCATGCTGCCGCTCGTGTCGATCGCGAGGATCACGACCGCCTTGTTCACCGGCATCGGGATCGCCATCACCGGCCGGCCCGCGGCGACGAGCAACAGCCCCACCGCCACAAAATACAGCGCCATCGCGATGTGCCGCCGGAACATCGGGAGCCGGACCGCGAGCTGCGCGAACAACGGCGCCTCGGCGAACCGGCCCGCCGCGCGGCTCCGCACGCGGCGCACGCCGAAGACGTACCACGCGATGAACGCCGGCAACAGGAGAAGCCCCCAGAGCATTACCGGCCAGGTAAATTCCACCGGCGGCGCCTCCGAAACAGGACGAACTTCAACAACGGCTCGACGAGGGGCGTTCCGGTCGACAGCGTCAGCATATCCACGCCCGCCCGCCGCATGACTTCGACCAGGCGGGTCTCCCGGGCGTGCACCAACTCCCGGTACGTCTCGCGCACGCGCCGGTCGGACGTGTCGACCCAGAGCTGCTGGTTCGTCTCGGGATCGTGCAGGTACACCCCGCCGACGTCGGGCAACTCGCGCTCCCGGGGGTCTTCGACGCGGACGGCGATCACCTCATGGCGGCGTTGCATCTCCGTCAGCGCGGTCTCCCACCCCTCCGGCGCGTGAAAATCCGAGACCAGAAACACGAGCGACCGGCGCCGGACCACCCGGCCGAGCTGCCGGAGGAGCGTGGCCAGATCCGTGCGCCCGCCGCCGGACGCCTCTGGGAGCGCGGAGAGGTCGTGGATGATCCGCAGCGCCTGCAGCCGCCCCGCCCGCGGGGGGATGAACGTATACCCGCGCTCCGCCGGAAACGCGATCGCGCCGACCTTGTCGCCGTGCCGCGTCACGATGTACGCCGCGACACCCGCGAACTCCAAGGCGAGCTGCCGCTTGAACTGCCGGATCGTGCCGAACGCCATCGACGGCGAGAGATCGACGAGCAGCCACGCCGTCAGCTCCTTCTCCTCGAGGTACTGGCGCACAAACAACCGGCTCATCCGCGCCGTGACGTTCCAGTCGATCCGCCGCACCTCGTCGCCGGGCTGGTACTCCCGCACCTCTGCCAGGTCGAGGCTGGGGCCGTAGAACACCCCGCGATAGTCGCCGAAGAGAAACCCGTCGAGCCGGCGAACGACCTTAAACTCGAGGCGCCTCAACACCCGTTCTGGCGTCTCCATAAGGGTCTCCGATGTGGACTTTGGGCGTGGGCACGGCGTCCATCACGCGCTGCAACAGATGGTCGGCCGTGATGTCCTGGGCCAGCGCCTCGTACGACAACAGGATCCGGTGGCGGAGCACCTCCGGGGCGAGATCGCGCACGTCCTCGGGCATCGCGTACTCGCGTCCCCGCAGGAGCGCGATCGCCTTCGCGCCGATGACGAGGTTGAGGGAGCCGCGCGGGCTCGCGCCGTACTGGACAAACCGCGCGAGGTCGCCGAGCCCATAGTCCTGGGGCCGGCGGGTCGCGCTCACGAGGCTCACCGCGTACTCGTGCAGTTTCGGATCGACGTACACCGCCTCCGCGATCTTCTGCAGCTCGAGCAGCTGCGCCCCGGTGATCACGCGGTCCACCGACGTCGTGCGCTCGGTGACGCGGTCGACGACGGTCATCTCCTCGTGGAACGACGGGTACGAAATCACGACCTTGAACATGAACCGGTCTACCTGGGCCTCGGGGAGCGGGTACGTCCCCTCGCTCTCGATGGGGTTCTGGGTCGCGAGCACGAGGAACGGGTCGGGAAGCGGAAACGTCTGCTTGCCGATCGTGACCTGGCGCTCCTGCATCGACTCCAGCAACGCGGACTGCACCTTCGCCGGCGCGCGGTTGATCTCGTCGGCGAGCACGAGATTGGCGAACACGGGGCCGAGCTCGACCTCGAACGCGCCGGATTGTTGGTTGTAGATCCGCGTCCCAACAAGGTCGGCCGGTACGAGATCGGGCGTAAACTGAATCCGCCGGAACTGGCAGTCCAGCACCTGCGCCGAGGTCTTGATCGCCAGCGTCTTCGCGAGGCCCGGCACGCCCTCGATCAAGATGTGCCCGCGGGAGAGCAGCGCGACCAGGATCCGCTCGAGCATCAGATCCTGCCCGACGATCACCTTCTTCACCTCGTACAGCACCTTCCGCATCGTGCTCGCAGCTTGACCGAACGTCTCAAGGGGGTACCGGAGGACTCGCATCCGGACCGGGGATTGCTCCGTGGACACTCCCATCACCTCATCGGGTGGACGTAGCGTGTAGTTATTGCCGGGGCCGTCCGACTCCTACCACAGGCGCGCCCCTTCACACCCTTGTTACCCGTACGGTTAGTGCCCTCAGTATAAGGGAAAGGCGACGTCAGGATGCACAACGCCCGGTGCCCACCGATAATGTCCACTCCGCTCCGGGGTCCTCCACCCGACGCCGGCGAATCACGGGCCTCCCCCCGAGGCGGGGCCGGCGAGGCGGACCATCGTCCACGGCGTCCGCTCGACGAGCACCCGCAGGGGACCGACCGTGGCCACCTCCACGTAGGCGCTCACGGGGTCCCGCAGCGCCTCGAGCGGCAGCGACACAGCGATGCGCGGCCCGGTGCTCTCCGCGACCGCGCCCGGCGGCAGCGCGAGATCCTGATCCAGCGTGCGGACGGCGGCGAGTTGTCGCGGGGGGCGAACACTCAGCACCAACCGCGCCCAGTGCCCGCCCGGATGGAACAGCCGGAGCTCAATCCGGTACTCCGCGTCGCGTACGTGTGGCCGTCTTAGGCGGATGCCGACGAACAGATGGGTCCGGCTCTGTGCCACCGTCACGGCTTGGAGAGTCGCGCTCCCCTGCGCGTGTTGCAGGGGCGAACCCGGGCCCGATCCGATGACGGCCGGCGGCAGCCGGTCCCAGCGATCCGGCGCCCCCATCGGCAGGTCCGCGTCGGCGACCTCCGTCGCGGTGACCTCTCCCGCGAGGTCGAACAACTCCGCCCGCCGGACGAAGCTGAGCATGTACGACCGCAGCAGCGTGATCTGCGTCTGGTAGCTGAGGATCGCCTCGTGCTGCGCGTCCTCGCTCCGTTCGGTGAGCGGCACCGAGACCCAGTCGACGTGCCCCATCTCGAGGTCGGCCGGCGGGCGCAACGGCAGGTCGGGGGCGTACGCGCGCGGGGAAGGCCACGCCCCGCGGTGCACGATGTAGTGGAACACCCGCACGCTGCGCGCCCAGCGGTCCCCGTCCAGCGCCAGCGACTCCAGCGCGGCGGTGACGAACGCCTCGGCGGCCCAGTGATCGGGGTGCGTGTCCGCGGCGTGGTGGACGATCACGACCGAGGGGTGCTCCCGCCGCAGGACGGTCTCGACGTCGGCCAGGACGTTCGCCCCGCAGTACGCCACGCCGGGGCGGAGCGCCAGGGGGTACGGCGAGTGGTCGCGCTGGGTGTACCGCGACGTGTACGGATGATCGCAGTTCCAATGAGATCCCCAGAGCGCGGCGAGGCCTCGGTCCGGATATCCCAGAAACACTTCACCTGAGCGCGTGACCCCGAGCGTCGCCCCCGCCGCGAGCGCCTCCTGTTGCCGGCGGGCGCCGTACTGGACGAACAACGCGGGGGTGCTGAGCACGGTGCGGAAGGCCACGTCCACGCCGGCGAGGTACCCGTCGCCGTTCGTGAAGGTCACGATCGTGACGCGGGCGCCCGCGTCGACGGCCTCGCGGACAAATCCGCCGGGGCCGAGGGACTCGTCGTCCGGGTGCGCCGCGAACACAACGACCGAATCGTGCGGGCCTGGATGATAGCCGAGCAGTGGCAGTTCGGACGGGTCGGACGCCGCCGGTGCTTGTCCCGGAGCACCGGCCGTCCCCGACGCCGACGCGCCCCACAGCCCAACGGCCACGAGGAGCGACACCGCGATCCTCGAAGCCGCTCGCCTCATGCCTCCCCGGGTTCGCGCCGTTGGCCCGCGCTCCTGCTGCCGAGTCGAGGAGGCGCCGTGCGGCGGTCGGTCACCCGGCATAGCGTGCGATCCGCGACGCCGCCCAGGGCTGCAGCGCCCTGCGGCTACCCGCCCACCGTGCACGTCACGGTGTGCACCGGGCCGACGGCCGCATGGGTTGTGTTGTCGGCCCAAAACACCTTGATCGTGTGCGGCCCGGCCGCAAGGTGGCCTAGCTTGTACGCGTACCGATTCGGCCCCACTTTGGCGAGCTGCGTCGCCGCCGGCATCATCGCGGTGCTGTCCACGAGCACGTGCAGATGGATGTGGGGGCCCATGCCGCGCATCGCCATGTTGTTTCCCATCGTGAGCGTGGCGATGTCGCCGGTCGTTTCGATGACCACCGTCAGCGGGTTGGCCAGGCGCGCGTGATCGGCGGGGTTCACGATCGCAAGCGGCGGCACATCCGGCGTCTGACTCGACATCGAGCCTGTCATCGAACTCGACATCGGCGAGGGTGCCTGACCGCCGGTGCTCACCGAGAAGCGGAACGATCCCTGACGCACCGCCTTGTCGTCGGCGGACACGGCGTGCCACGCCACGGAATAGCTCCCGGCGTGCAGCTTCGCCGGAGCGATCTTCAGCACGGTGTGATCGGAGATGCTCGTATCGACACCCCCGGTCGCCAGCAGCTTCTGCTGGCTGTCGTAGAGGCGGATCACGCTCCCCTGCACCGCCAGTTCCTCACTGAACCAGGCGCGGATGACCGACGGAGACTGGCTCAGCGTCGCGCCGTTTGACGGCGACGACTTCACCAGCGAGGCGTGCCCCCACGCCGCTTGGCCGAGTCCCAACGTCACGAGGCCCACCAGCAACGGCCAGACCACCGGAGCCGCCCTCATCCGCGTCACCTCCATGCCGAAGTGACGGACCGCCCGCGACGATCCGTTCCGGTGTAACCATAGCATCACCTCCGCCGCCGTGACAATGTGGCGGACGTCGTAGAAGCAAGTTGTCCCGCTGCGCCCAAGACGGGACCCTGGTGGTGCTGCACGATCTCAACCTCGCGTCCCGCTTCGCCGACCACATCGCGCTGCTCGCCTGTGGTCGGGGGCACACTACCGGGGCGCCGGCGGAGGTGCTCACCTTCGCCACGATCGAGGATGCCACGGCGTCGAAGCGGAAGTCCACGGCCGGACGGACGGCGCCTTCCTGGTCACGCCCGT
>DASQGM010000279.1:0-9410 GCA_035632615.1 bacterium
CACCGCGACCCCCCCTCTCGTTCCGACCGGGACGCGCCGGCTCAGTGCATCGATCTGCCCGACGCCGCCGGCACACTCCGGGTCGCGTCCACGACGCGACCGTCATCTGCGGACGCGATCATCCCGAAGAACAGGCTGAACGCGATCACACCCTCCGGGATATCCACGACCGGATGAAGAAGATTCGCAAACAGCAGCGTGACGAGCCCCATCGCGCCGACGGTCGCCGCCGGCCACTCCCCGCCGGCCGGCCGCTTCAGCGCGTGCCGCCACGCCACCCGCAGCGCCCACGCGTTCATCGCCAGGAACAGGAGCAGGCCGGTGACGCCGGACCTGATCAATAGATACCCATAACCGGCCGACACGTAGTGCCACGCCGACTGGGCTTCGCTCGGGGTCGGCCCGCCGGTGGGAAGGCGGGTGCCGAGCCCGGTGCCGAACACCGGATTCCGCACGACCAGCGGAAGCGACGCCGTCACCTCATGCAGGCGAAACGCAAGCGACCCATCGCTCGCGATGAGCCCCCACCGCATCGCCCCAAAGCTGGCCCATCGGCTGATCCACCGACCTCCGGTGAGCGACCCGAGAGCCAGCGCGGCGGCGATCAGGCACACGGCGCCAACTACGGCCAGCGGCCGGATCCGGATCGCCCGGAACCCGGAGACCGCGACGACCAAGACCGCCGCGAACGCCGCCACGCCCTGGATGAACCGCTCCGCGGTCGCGAGGATGTACCAGGCCAGGATGAACGACGCGAGGGTCCAGGCCACCGCGACGGCCCGGCTCCGTGCCGTCAGCACACCAACGAGCCCGAGCAGGAACGCGACGACGGGGGTGATCCACTCCAGGTACTTCACCAGCAGCACGCCCCCGGTCCACCCCTGGAGCTTCAGCAGCTCGTCGGGATACCCGGGGATCTGGAGATACCCTTCGACGTGCGCAAATACCGCGGCCGCAGCGACCGTCGCACCGATCACAAACGCCGCGGCAAAGGCGCGGTAGTCGTCGGTGCGATAGCCTCCCGCGACGAACGCGAGCGCCAGCGCGTAGAAGGCCAGGCCGCGCGCCTCGCGCAGCGCGTAGAACGCGGCGTCCGGATCGCGCATGCCCATCAGGAACGGCACCGTCATGAACAGGAGAAAGGCCGCGATCCACAGCGCCGCCGGCGTCCGACGCCGGACGGTGTCGACGATCCGCGGCAGCGCGAGGAGCACCGCGGCCCCGACGAGCGCATCCACGAGGTTGATCGTGGCGTTGCCGATCGTGAGCAGCGGAAACAACCGCAGCGTGTACCACGGGATCATCGCCCCAACAACGCACACCGCCATCAGGGCCCATCGGTCCGGCGCACCCGCGACGTCGAGCGGTCGTCGCGGCGCCCTCACGGGGTGCGTCTCGGGCACGCGCCGCGCCGGGGACGCCGTCTGCCCTGAAGCGTTCATGCCTCCGCCGTCACGCACAGGTGCCAGCCGAAGTGGCGCTCCAACCACCGGAAGACGGGTGCCGGCAGGACGCGATAGTACCAGACGCGCGTGTACCGGTATTCGGCGTAGTCGGGAAACCGATATGGGAAGATATGATCGACCCACATCTCCCGGATGCGAAGCCCGTGCAGCAACGACGGCATCTCCCGCGGCAGATACGTGTACGTCACCGGGCACCCCGTCTGCGCCTCGGAGTATCGAGCCACGACACGCGGCAGGTCCCACACGCGCCCCTTCCCGTGATAGAGGAGGATCCCCATCACCTTCGAGGACCGCCGGTGGTACACCATGAGTTTCAGCGTGCCCCCCGGCCGCATGTACCGGCGAATCTGCTCGATCGCGCGAGGCGGATGGGGCGTGTGGTGGAGCACACCGAACGAGTAGACGAGGTCGTACGGTTCAATGGGCACCACTCCGGTCAACGCTTCCGCGTTCGCGACGTGAAAGGTGATTTGTGGCTCGAGGCCGTACACGTACGCACGCTGCCGGGCGATCTCCACCGACCGCTCGGAGAGGTCAACCGCGGTCACGCGCGCGCCATGGCGCGCGAAGTTGATTGTGTCGGTGCCGATCCCGCAACCGATCTCGAGGACGCGCTTCCCTTGCCAGCGCGGGAATTCCGCAAATCGGGGGATGTGAGGCTCGACGAGGTACTTCCGGGCTTCAACCTCGTCGAAGTACTCGCGCGTGCCTACGTCCCGCGGCGAATGCCGGATGTTGCACGGTCGCGCGTCCCAGTACTCGGCCACACTGGCAATTGGAACATCCGAGAACGATCGCGCCACACTCGTATTAAACCATAGGTCCATTGGGATTGGAAGCCTGCGGCGATTTTCAGCCGACGATTACGATGATGCCGGTCGTGGAACCGCACCGGTCCCCACCCCGACGTAGGCGAACCCGAGCGCTTCGAGGCGTCGTCGGTCCAGCATGCGCGCCATGTCGAGCACAAGCGGGTTTCGCATCTCGGCGCGGATTCTCGCGTAGTCCAGTCCCTCGAACTCCGGCCACGGGGTGCCCACCACCAACGCGTCCGCGCCGGCCGCGGCCCCGTACGGGTCCCGGCCGAACTCAAACGGCGGGAGGTCGGCGATCTCCGCCGGATCCGCCTGCGGGTCGGCGGCGGACACCGTCGCGCCGGCCGCGACCAACCAGCGAATCACCTCCACCGCGCCGGAACGCCGCAGGGTGCTCGTGCCGGGCTTGTACGTCAGACCCAGCACACCGACGCGACGCCGCTCGAGCGTCCCGTACGCCCGTTCCAGCCACCGAACCGGAAGTGTCTTCTGCCCGTCGTTGACGCGCAGCACGGCGTCGAACAAGTGAGGGACGTACCCATGCCGGCCGCCGAACGCCTGAAGCGCCTTGATGTCGCGCGCAAGGGTCCCGCCGGCGAAGCCCATTCCCGGCGTCAGCGGCAGGTGCGGGCCGATCCGGCGCTCGAGCCTGAGGGCCCCAAGGAGCGCGTCGAGATCGGCGCCCTCGAGCTGAACCAGGTTGGCCATCTCGTTCACGTAGCTGATCGACGTTGCCAGGAACGCGTTGATCGCGTGTTTGATCATTTCCGCGGTCGCGAGATCGGTCCGGACGCGGGGCGCATCGACGCTCGCGAACACGCGGTCCACGATCTCGTAGGCGGCTGCGTCACGGACACCCACGACGAGCATGTCGGGCCTGAGGTAGCGCTCGATCGCCTGCCCGAGCCGGATGTTCTCCGGCACGCAGGCAACGAGAATCTGCCCGGGCCGCGCGGCCTCGAGCGCGGCGCGGACCGACTCGCAGGTCCCGACGGGTACCTGGCTCTGCAGCAGCAGCAGCGCGCCGGGAGGCAGTGCGTTTCCGGCGCGAGCGGCGGCGTCCACAACGATCGAGGGATCCGCCTCGTCATCAGTGTTCACCGGCGTGTCGTACGCAATGTACGCGACGTCGGCGTCTCGGACCGCCTCCGGTAAACTCTCCGTGAACCGGAGCCTGCGCGCAGCGAGCCCATCGGCGAGGAGCGCGTCGAGCCCGGGTTCGCGAAGCGGCGCGCGCCCCGCACGCAGTTCCTCGAGGCGCCGGGGGTCCTCCTCGACCCCGACGACCGCATGCCCGAGCTTCGCGAGGCACGCCGCAGCCACGCAACCGAGGTGCCACAGGCCGATCACGGCGACCCGCAGCCGCGTGTCATCCATGGGCGCGCCTCCCGTCGCCGCGGCGCCCACCCTCGGGCGACCGCGGAGCATCCCGATCGATCACGATGCCCTGGCCTCGACGACGCCGCGCACGGCGGCATCGACTTCCTGCCGAAGCCGATCGAACGTGAACCGCTCCAGGACCCAGCGCCGGCCGGCGTCGCCCATGCGCGCGCGGAGCGCAGCGTCGCGCGCCAAGCCGGTGATCGCCGCGGCCACGGCACGGACATCGCGGCCGTCCACGACGACGCCGGTCGTCCCGTCCTGCACGGCCTCGGGCGCACCGCCGCCCGCGCCCGCGATCACGGGTCGCCGAAACGCCGCCGCCTCGAGGTACACGATCCCGAACCCCTCGCCGGTCCACCCGTCCGAGCGCAACTCCGCGACGGACGGCATCACGAACACGTCGCAGTCACGGTACCATGCCGCGAGGCCGTCTGGCGGCACGCGGCCCGCGAAATGCACGGCGTCCGCCACGCCGCGGTCGCGGGCAGCGGCCTCCAGGCGAGGCCGGTCGTCGCCGTCGCCGACGATCGCGTAACGCACCGGCCCGACCGCGGCGATCACGTCCGGAAGCGCCGCGATTACCGCATCGCACCCCTTGTACCGCTCCTGCGCCGAGAGCCGCGCGACGGTGAGCAGCGTGATCACGGCGTGACTCGGCGGCGCGTCAGGCTCTTCCAACGCCCGCCGCAGTATCGCGGGATCGACCGCGGGGTGGATCACCACCACCCGGTCTTCGGCGACGCCCTGCTCACGGACGAGCGCGCGGGCCGTGAAGCGGCTCACCGCGACCACCCGCGCCGCGCGCCGCAGCGCCGCCCGCCGGCGCGGCCCGAGCGCCCCCCACACGTCGATGCCGTGCCCGAACACGACATACGGCGTCCCGAACAACCGGTGCAGGATCAATCCGACGGGGGCGACGGCGACGTGGCCGCACACGACGAGGTCGTACCCGCGACCGCGCCGGAGGGCATCCGCCACGAACCGTGCCTGCGCCGTGGCCGTCGAGCGGCTCGCCGCGTGCCCCAGGTACCGAACCGCCGACGCGCGATCGGGGACGTCTCCTCCGAGGAAGGACAATGCCTCGACAGCGGCCCCGGACGCCGCGGCGGCTTCCGCGAACATCCGCGTGTACGCTTCCGCCCCGCCAAGCCCCAGGTACCTGGTGGCGAGAATCAGGATCCGCATCGATGCGCCGAGCGACGCCGAGCGCCGGACCTCGCCCGGCCGTGAACCGCCGGAGCGGGCGTCACCGCGCTCGCACGGGCGCCGCCCGGCGCCTCACGCGGCCAGCTCGCGGTGATCGACGCCGCGCAGCCACCGCGCGAGCACCACGAGCGCCCACAGGCGGGACCAGTGACTGTGCCCGGCCTCGAAGCGTGCGCGGAGGCGCGCCACGGCGTCGGGCCGGAAGACGCCCGCGCCGCCGCTGAGCGTCTCGTCGACCTGCCTGCGCAGCGGTCCCCGCAGCCACTCCCCGATCGGAAACGTAAAGCCCCGCTTCGACCGACCGACCTCGGGAGGCAGCCAGTCGCCCAGAGCGCGCAGGAGCAGCCACTTCGGCGGATGCCCGTTCACGCGAAGGCGACCGGGGAGCCTTGCCGCAAATTCGACGAGCGGGTGATCCAGAAACGGCACGCGGACCTCGAGGCTGTGCGCCATGCTCATCACGTCCGTGTCCCGGAGCAGCTGGTTGTGCATGTAGCCGCGCAGCTCGAGCACGCTCGTCGCCGCCACGGGATCGTCCGGCACGTCCGTCGCGAACGCCCCGAGCGCCGCGGCGGCGTCGAGGTGTGCGGATGCCTCGCGCACGGCCCCCGGACGCAGCAGGTCGCTCGTCTCGTCCCGGCTGAGCAGGCCGCGGATCACGAGGTACGTGGATTGGACGGTCGGCGGCAGGCCGAGCCCTTCCCGCAACTTCGCGGACCGCGGGGATCGAACCGCGCCAAGCGCGGACGCCACGAGCGGCCTCATGAACGGAATTCGACCGGCTGCGCGCTGCCAGGCGAGCAGCTTCGGCAGCTGCCGGAACGACGAGTAGCCGCCGAACAACTCGTCGCCCCCGAGCCCCGAGAGCGCCACAACCGTGCCGGAGCGACGGGTCACCTCGGAGACGTAGTAGGTGTTGACGCCGTCCACGGTCTGCTGGTCCATCGCGCCGATGATGCGGTCCAGGTCGGCCGCGAGGTCCTGGCCGGACACCGTCCGCGCAGTGTGCTCGGTTTCGTACCGGGCGGCGACGCGCGCGGCGTCCGCTCCCTCGTCGAACTCGGCCTCGGGAAACGTGATCGAGAACGTCCGCACCCGTGCGTGCCCCGCCTCGCGCATCGCCGCGACGATCGCGCCCGAGTCGAGCCCGCCGCTCAGGAACACCCCCACCGGGCGGTCGCTGACGAGGTGCCGGGTGACGGCGTCGAGGAGACGTTCCCGGAGTTCTCCGATCGACGCCACCGCGTCTCCCGAGCCCGGGTCCGGAACAGGGACCTGCCAGTACGACCGCAGGACACCGTCGGCCTCCCCCTCGGCCAGCACCAGCGTGGTCGCGGGCGGCAGTTCGTGCACGCCTTCGAACGCCGTGAGCGGACCCGGCACGGACCCGAGGCGGAGGAACGCCGCCACCGCGATGGGGTCGACCGGGAGCGACCCTGGCAGGACGGCGCGGATCGCCCGGATCTCCGACGCAAACAGCCATTGCCCGTCGCGGCGCGTGTAGTAGAGCGGCTTAATCCCCAAACGGTCCCGTGCGAGGATCAGCCGCCGCGTGCGGCCGTCCCAGAGCGCGATCGCGAACATCCCCCGCAGCCGGCGGACCATCTCGATCCCGTCGCGGAGGTAGAGCGCGAGCATGACCTCCGTGTCCGAGTGCCCGACGAACCGGCGTCCTTCCCGCTCCAATTCCTGGCGCAGCTCCTGGAAGTTGTAGATCTCTCCGTTGTAGGTCACGGCCACGTCGCCGTCCGCGGCCAGCATCGGCTGGTGACCGGCCGGCGACAGGTCGATGATCGCGAGGCGGCGGTTTCCCAGCGCCACCCGCCCCGCCGGGTCCGCCCACACGCCCTCGTCGTCCGGGCCCCGGTGCGCGAGCGATGCGGCCATGCGCGCTACAGTAGACTCCAGGGGATTGGGATCGCCCCCGCGCTCTTGGTAGACGCCGCAGATGCCGCACATGCTACGACCGACCTCCCGTGCGTGCAGTGAACCACACGAGCGTGCGCTCGAGTCCTTCCTGCAACGATACCCGCGGCTCCCACCCGAGTAGCGTCTTCGCCCGCGTGATGTCGGGTCGGCGCTGCATCGGATCGTCCTGGGGACGCGGCCGGTACACGATCTCGCTTCGGCTGCCGGTAATCTCGATCACTCTTCGGGCGAACTCGAGGACGGTGATCTCCTCGGGATTCCCGAGGTTCACGGGGTCATGCAGTTCGGAGCGAAGGAGGCGCACGATGCCTTCAATCATGTCGGTGATGTAGCAGAAGCTCCGCGTCTGGCTGCCGTCCCCGTAAACGGTGAGCGGCTCGCCGCGCATCGCTTGCGTCAGCAGCGTGGGCACGACCCTGCCATCGTCCGGTCGCATCCGTGGCCCGAAACAGTTGAAAATGCGAACAATCGCTGTGTTGAGGCCATGATACCGATGGTACGCCATCGCCATCGCCTCGGCGAACCGCTTCGCCTCATCGTAGCATCCTCGCGGTCCGACGGGATTGACGTTCCCCCAGTAGGTCTCGGGCTGCGGCGACACCTCGGGGTCGCCGTACACCTCCGAGGTGGACGCCAGGAGAAACCGGGCGCCCTTCGCCCGCGCCAGCCCCAGCGTGATCCAGGTCCCGAGCGCGCCGGCCTTGAGCGTCTTGATCGGGTGGGTCAGATAGTCCACGGGGCTCGCCGCGCTGGCAAAGTGGAGGACGCAATCGACGGGCCCTGGCACCTCGATCGGCGTCGTGATGTCGTGCTGGCGGAATTCGAAGCGTGGAGTGGAGATGTGGGCGAGGTTCTCGGCGCGCCCGGTGAGGAGGTTGTCCACGCAGAGCACATCCGCGCCGTCCGCCAGCAGCCGGTCGCACAGGTGCGACCCGATGAAGCCGGCGCCGCCGGTGAGGACGACCCTCATCGGCCCATCCCGACGTAGTGAAAACCGAGCGCCTTCGCCTGTTCGGGATCGAAGAGGTTTCGGCCGTCGATCAGAACCGGGCGCCGCATGACCTCGCGCAGACGGGCGAGGTCGAGCTTCCGAAACTCATCCCACTCCGTCATCAGCACGACGGCGTCGCTCCCGCGGGCGGCCTCGTACGGATCCGCATAGTACGCGATGTTCGGCAGCAGGCGCCGCGCGTTCGGCTCGGCGACCGGATCGCATGCCCGGACCTCGGCGCCCTCCCGGAGCAAGCGTTCGATCACCGGCACAGACGGGGCGTCCCGCATGTCGTCGGTGTTGGGCTTGTACGCCAACCCGAACACCGCCACGGCGCGATTCGCAAGCACCCACAGCGCCTCTTTGAGGTGGCGGAACAGAAGGTCTCGCTGCCCTTCGTTCACCCTGGCCACCTCTTCCAGCAGGCGGAACTCGTAGCCGGCCTCGTGGGCGATCCGGACGAACGCCGCGACGTCCTTGGGGAAGCAAGACCCGCCGTACCCCACCCCGGCGTTCAGAAAGGCCCGCCCGATCCGGTCGTCGTAGCCCATCCCCTCCGCGACCAGCCGGACGTCGGCACCGACCCGCTCGCACACGTTCGCCACCGCGTTGATGTAGGAGATCTTCATCGCCAGGAACGCGTTGCTCGCGTGCTTGATCAGCTCGGCGGTGGCCAGGTTCGCGACGAGGACCGGGCAGTCGAACGGGCGATAGACCTCGCGGAGCAGCCGCTCGGCGCGTTCGCTCGTCACGCCGATCACGATCCGGTCGGGGTGCATGAAATCGTAGATCGCCGACCCTTCCCGCGTGAACTCCGGGTTGGAGGCGATGTCGAACGGCACGGCGCCGCCGGTCACCAGCTGGATTTGGTCCCGGATGCGCTCCCCGGTCCGCACCGGCACCGTGCTCTTCTCGACGATCAGCCGGTAGTCACGCAGCGACTCCGCGATCGTCTCGGCCACGGCCGCCACGGCGGTCACATCTGCGTCCCCGCTCTCCAGCGACGGCGTCCCGACGGTAATGAAGATCACCTCGGACTCGCGCACGGCCTCCGTGGTATCGGTCGTGAACCGGAGGCGCTTCTTCTCGGCGCCGCGCGCGAGCAACTCCTCGAGCCCGGGCTCGAAGATCGGAGACCGGCCCGCCTGGAGCGCGCGAATCCGTTCGGCGTCGCGGTCCACCCCAATCACGTCGTGGCCGAGATCGGCGAAGCACACGGCCGCCACCAGCCCGACGTATCCCGTCCCGATCACACTCAGTCGCATGCGTCGCCCCTATCTGCCTCTGCTGTCCCACGAGCCCCACGCGGTGCGGACGATCGCCGCCTCATGGTATCATCCTCCCGCGGAGGGCGCAATTTTCCGAGCCCCGGATCAGGTCCTCCCGGTCCTCGCGACAGATCTTCGATCCCGCCGCCGCCCCCAACGCTCCGCGATCACCGTAATGACCCAGTACACGACCAGGGCATGGATGACCCCGCCGACCATGAGGCTCAGGTTCGACTCCCCGTCTACGGCGGTTGCGACGACCACGGCACCGATGAGCAGGTTGCCCGGCGCCGCGTGCTCGCCAACCCAGTACGTCCAGATGCCGCGAAGGATGACGCCGACAAACACGGCA
>DASQGM010000280.1:0-2096 GCA_035632615.1 bacterium
GGTCTCTTCGCGGCGGATCTTGCCGCCGGCCTTGCTGGCGGGACGGAAATCGGCGACCGCCGCCGCCATCAAGAGCAAGTCCGAGCCCTCGACGGCCGAGCGCAGCTCGCCCAGCATCTCGTCCGCCGTCGCGACCTCACGCACGTCGACCCCGTGGTGGGCCGGGTGGGCGGCTGTCGTGACCAGCGTGACGCGCGCCCCGCGGTCGGCCGCGGCCGAGGCCAAAGCGAAACCCATCTTGCCGCTCGAGTAGTTGCTGATGAACCTCACCGGGTCGATCTGCTCGCGCGTGCCGCCGGCGGTGACGACGACGCGGCGCCCGGCAAGGTCGTACCGCGAGCGAACCGCGTCGGACATCTCCTTCAGCAGCTTCGACGAACTGGCGAGGCGGCCCGTGCCGGCGTGGCCGCTGGCCAGCCGCCCCGTGTCGGGCTCGACGACGCTCGCCCCGTGATGGCGCAGGGCGGCTATGTTCTCCTGGACCGACGGTTTCGACCACATCGCGTCGTTCATCGCAGGTGCAACCACGACCGGGCACCTTGCAGCGAGCAGCGTCGCGGTCACGACGTCGTCCGAGCGTCCGGCGGCGATTCGGCCGAGCACGTTGGCCGTGGCCGGCGCGACGACGATCAGCTGCGCCCAGTCACCCAGGAAAACGTGCGGCTCCGGGGAGCCGCCTGACGCCCACATCCCCGTGAGAACGGGGTTGCCGGTCACGCCGCGAAACGTCGGCGGACCCACAAAGCGTGTTGCCGAGGGGGTCATCGCGACCCTCACCTCGCACCCGGCCTGCGTGAGCGCCGAGGCGAGGTCGACCACCTTGTAGGCAGCGATCCCCCCCGTGACGAGGAGCGCGATCCGCAGGCCGTGCAGCTCACTCGGGACCGGAGTCGGATCCAGCGGCATGGACTAAGTTTGCCCCTCGCGGGCGGCGTGGATGAGCTCGAGTATCTCGGACACGGTCCGTTCCAGCTCGTCGTTGACCACGACGTGGTCGTAATGCTGGGCGTACGTCATCTCCGTCTCGGCGATCTCGCGCCGCGCAGCGCGGTCTTCCGCGGTCTCGCTGTTACGCATCTTCTGGCGACGTTCGAGCTCGTCGAGCGAGGGCGGGGCCACGAAGATGAACAGCCCCTCCGGTTCGCGTTTACGGACCTGCTCCGCGCCCTTGACCTCGATCTTGAGGACGATGTCGCGGCCTGCGGCGCGCGCCGAATCGACGCGCTCGCGGAGCGTGCCGTACAGGTGGCCGTTGTAGGTGGCGTGCTCGAGAAACGCGCCCTGCGCGACCAGCTCCTGGAACCGCTCGCGCGTCACAAACGTGTAGTTGTCGCCGTCGACCTCACCCTGCCTCGGCGCGCGGGTGGTGCAGGAGACCGAGTACTTGAGGCGCGGGTCTGCGCGCAGCAGCCGCTCGATGATCGTGTCCTTTCCCACCCCGGAGGGGCCAGAGATGACGATCAGCAATCCGCGAGTCATGCGAGCGACCCCCAGAACGAATCGAAGTCCTCCGGGGGCGCGACCTCGAAGCTCATCTCCGCCTTGGTGCGGGGGTGCCGGAGGCGCAGGCGCCAGGCGTGGAGCATCGGCCGGTGGGGTCCGTCAGGTTCGCGTCCGCCGTACTCGACGTCTCCGGCCACCGGATGCCCGAGCGCCGCGAGGTGAACGCGGATCTGGTGCGTGCGCCCCGTATCGAGTTCACAGCGGACCAGCGTATGGCCGCGGCGCCGGCCCACGACCTCGTAGCGCGTGCGCGCGAAGCGGCCGCCGCTGACGATCGCCATCCGCTTGCGGTCCTTCGGGTGCCGGCCGATCGGCCCTTCGAGCTCACCGGCGTCGTCGCGGACCCGGCCGCGCACTATGGCCAGGTACGACCGGCTCAACGTGCGGTCGCCGAGCTGTTCGGCCAGCGCGCGATGGCTGGCGTCGTTCCGCGCCACGACGATGAGGCCCGACGTCCCCTTGTCGAGCCGGTGCACGATGCCGGGCCGTGCCGCGCCGCCGGCCCCGGACCAGCTTCCGCCGCGACCGAGCAGCGCGTGAACGAGCGTGCCTGAGTGGTGGCCGGGCGCCGGATGGACGACCATCCCAGGCGG
>DASQGM010000281.1:0-11940 GCA_035632615.1 bacterium
CGGCCGCGGGCACGTCCACGGCGCGCGCCAGGACCGCGTGCCGTCCGGGGCCGCGGCCCGCGAGGTCGAACGCGGCGAGCGCGATAGGGTGATCGATCTCTCGCTCCTCCCGCTCGCGACCGCGGTGCGCCCCGGTCGCGCCACAGTGTCGTGCGCAGACGCCACGAGTGCTACCCACCGGGCGGGGGCAATTCCTCTTGCGCCGTGCCCGGGGCGCCGCCCCGGGCCCCGACGCCGATGGCGCGGCGCAAGGGAGCGGCACCCCGGTCGAAGAAGGAGGCGGGGCACCCGGCGGCACGACCGTTCGCGCACTTGCCCGTTCCGCACCTTCCTGTGGGGGTGACAGTATGATCGGGGTTCTCGCGAAAAACTGGTGGGCGCTCGCGATCCGCGGCGTCGTGGCGATTCTCTTCGGCTTGGTCGCGCTGTTCGACTCGGGGATCGCGCTGTACGCCCTGGTGATCCTGTTCGGCGCCTACGCGCTGGTGGACGGCGTCTTCAACGTGATCGCGGCGGTGCGCGCCGCGGAAAACCATCAGCGCTGGGGCTGGCTCGTCTTCTCAGGCTTCGCCGGGATCCTGGCCGGGCTCGTGACGTTCCTCTGGCCGAACATCACCGCGCTCATACTGCTCTACGTGATCGCGTACTGGGCGATCGTCACCGGGATCCTCGAGCTCATCGCGGGTTTCCGCCTGAGGGGACACGTGGCCAACGAGTGGGCCCTGCTGCTGGGCGGCGCCGCGTCGATTGTCTTCGGCGTGATTCTCATCGTCCATCCGCTCGCGGGAGCGCTCGCGGTGCTGTGGCTGATCGGCATCTACGCGATCATCTTCGGCGTGCTGATGCTCGTGCTGTCGTTCCGGCTGCGGCACCACGTCGCGGGCGCCACGACGTAAGCAGCCTGGGCTCGGGGCCCCCAGCGGGCGCACGCACTGTGAGGGGCCGCGCGTCGCCGACGTCCGCGCGCCGGTGAGCGCGGCTGCACGGCTCGGCCGTCGCCTGCTCGGCGGCGCGCTCGAACTCGGGCTGGCAGGCGCTGAGGCGATACACGTCATCGGCACCCTCTCGGCGGCGCGGGCCGGCAGGCACCGCTCCGGCCGGGGTGCACCGCCACGCACCGCGCCGCTGACCGCGATCCTATGCCGCGCCGAGCGGAGCCTCGCCGAGAACGTGCTGCCGTTCTGGGCCCGTCACGCGCCGGACGAGGAGTGGGGCGGCTTCATCACGCACCTCGGGCGCACCGGCGATCGCCTCGGCACGACGGACAAGTACCTGGTGGCGCAGGCGCGCATGATCTGGACCCTGGCCGCGGCGCATCGGCATGGGCTCAGCGATCGAGGGTACCTGGACCTCGCCGGCCGGGGCGTCCGATTTCTGGTCGACCGCGTATGGGACCCCACGCACGGCGGCTTCGTGTGGGCGGTGACCCGCGACGGATCACCGCTGGACCCCCGAAAGAGCGTGTACGGCCAGGCGTTTGCGATCTATGGCCTGGCGGAGTACGCGATGGCCGCCGGCGACCCGCAGGCTCTGGCCTGGGCCGGGCGAGCCTTCGACGTCCTCGTCGCGAAGGCCGGCGACGGAGCGCTCGGGTTCCGGGAGGAGTTCGCCCGCGAGTGGACGCCCGCGGCGGGCTGGCGCGGCGAACGCAAGACGCTCAACACGCACCTGCACCTCATGGAAGCCCTCGTGTCGCTCACCGAAGCGTCGCGACGGGAAACGCACGCACAGGCGCTCCGGGGAGTCCTCGACCTCTTGCTGACCCGCGCGGTTCACGCCCGGCACGGCTACGCGTGGGACGAGTTCGATCCGGCCTGGCAGGCGCGGGTCCTCCCGCGGCGCCAGCGGCACATCTCGTACGGGCACAACGTCGAACTGGCGTGGCTCAGCCTCCGTGCCATCGGCATGCTGGGCCTGCCGCGAGAGCCCGCGCGCGGGCCGATCCTGGACCTGATCGACCACGCGTTGGCCTACGGGTTCGACCACACGCGCGGCGGGCTGGCGCAGTACGGCCCTCCGGCGGGCGCGGTCCGTCATGCCGTCTACCTCCCCGTGGAACGCCTGACGAGAGTCTGGTGGCAGCAGGCCGAGATGCTCGTCGCCGCCCTGGAGGCGTATCGCTGGACCGGCGCGGCGAGATACCGCGTGGCGTTTGAGAAACAGTTCGACTGGATCTGGCGGTATCAGACGGACCACGACGGTGGAGACTGGTACGAGGCCACGGCGTGGCGCGACGGCCGGCCGCTGCGCCTCGACAAGGGCCACGCCTGGAAGGATCCCTACCACAACGCCCGTGCGCTGATGGAGGTGTCGCGACAGATTCGCGCCCTGGGCGCCGAGGTCGAATAGCGCGGGTCAACGGAATTCCACAACCGTGTTCGGTCGCGTCGTCAGCAACACGCGTTCGCCGACGCGGCGGAGGTACTCCGCGTTCCAGCGGGTCACCGGCCCGGCGGCCCGTTCCGCAACCTCGCGGCCGTGCGCGACCACCCGCACCGGGGCGCTCGCCTGGAACTCAAGGGTGACACTCCCATTGTAGATCTTCGGGTCGAGTCGATTGAACACGGCGAAGCGGGCCCGCGCGTCTCGCGACGCCAGCGGCCGGACCGATGTGGCGCCGACCAGCATCCGGTACGAGTACAGCGGCCCCATCGGCACATACCACACGTCCGCACGGCCCCCGATGTGCGCCAGGTGCTGCTCGTAGAAGCCGTCGGGGCCGTAGTCGAGCAGGTGGGGATGCGACAGAAAGCTGTAGATGCCGCCGGCGGCGTGGACTTCGTCGAACTTGGCGTTCAACGTCGGCACGCGGGTCCGTCCCGGGATGGCGCGCACACCCTTCCCCCGCACGACCAGGGCGGAACCCTTCTGCACGACCTGCGTGTAGCGTGCCGCGTACGGGTTGGCGTCGTACGTCTGAAGGTTGGGCACGATGTGCCGGAGCTGGAGCTCTCCGGGATAGGCGCGAGCTGCCAGGTAGCCTGCGCGCGCAACTTTCCGCCGCACGAATCCGCGGCCGGCGCAGTTCCCGCACGGGTACGCCCACGTCCAGACGTGCGGCTGATCGGTGTGCGCAAGAATGTCGGCCCGCGATCCGTCGATCTCATGTCTCGTGAGCGCTCGGAAGCAGAACCAAAAGGTATCCGGCAGGCGGCACGGGTGCGTCCGGGAGTGCGCGCCGACTTCATGCCCATCGGCGATCGCGCGCCGGAGCCGCGGCCACAACGCCTCCATCGCCGGCGCACCGGTGCTGACAAACACGGTGGACTTGATCCCGTACGTATCCATCGCGTCCAGGCAGGCCGGCACGTGCGCGGTCGAGTCGTCCACCGTATGCGTGACGACCGCGGCGGCGCCGTTCAGATAGCGGGACGTCCGGATGAAGCGAACCGGGCCGGTCCCTTCGCTGAGCTCGGCGGCGCTGACGCCGAGCCTGGCCAGCGGATCGCCGGGAAGCACACCAACCGGCGACGGCCGCCCCGCGAGATCGGTGAAATCCTTCCACGAGAGATGGGCGGTCCGGGCGGACTGCGCAAACCCAGCGACGCCGGCGACGTGGGCGGCGAGCCAGCGGAGCATTAGTCCCGCGCTCGCCGCCGGTCCAACGCCGCCTTGAGGATCTTCAGGTAGTCGGTTCTCGCGTCGCGCTCACGAATGCCCATGTTGTCGGTGTGCAGCCGTCTCAACACGGTAACCGTGGGGAGGAGCACGCCGGTGAGCCCGAGCTCTTTCGCCCTGGCGGACCAATCGATAAACTCTCCCAGACGCCACTGCGTCGGCAAGAGCCCCACGCGATGGAACGATTCGCGCTTCACGAGCAGGGTGTGGGCGGACCCCGCGAGCACGGTGCCGTCGCCGCCGAGCCGCGCTTTGACGCCCTGCTCGAGTTCCGGGCTGTGGAACTGCCGAACGTAGCCGGTCACCATGTCCAACGTAGGGTCGGCGCGGAACGCCGCCATCTGTCTCTCCACCTTGTCGCGCACCCACAGGTCGTCGGCGTCGAGGAACGCGAGGAAGGTTCCGCGAGCGAGCGCGATCCCCCGGTTGCGGGCCGCCCCCGGTCCCGCGTGAGGCTGCGCACAGTAGCGGACGGCAGGGAACCGCGCGGCGACCGCTGCGCTGTGGTCCGACGACCCGTCATCGACGACGATCACCTCAATCGGACGGTACGTCTGTGCCAGCACGCTCTCGATGGCCTCGCCCAGGTACTTCTCGCAGTTGTACACCGGAATCACGACGCTCACCAGAGGCGCCGGTTCCAGGGGTCCCCCAGGCCGCCCCGCCGTCCGCTCCACGGCCTCACTCGTCCCCGCGAGGTCCGGACGAACCGGTCCGGTCCTCTGGGCGCGGCCGGCCGGGCAACAAGCTGGGGAGCGAGGCCGCCTCGCCCCCGTGCCGGCGGCGGCGGTCCAACGATCGCTTGAGCACGTCCATGACCCGCAGCTCCTTCATGTTCCGGCCGTGCGTCATGTTGTGCTCGTGGCGCCGGTACCGTAGCACCACGTCCTCCTGGACCACGATCGGGACGCCGCTTTCCCGAGCCCGCATGAACCAATCGGTGTCTTCGCCATACCGCAGTGCCTCGTCGAAGAACCCGACCCGCTCAAAGGCGCGGCGCCGGAACAACGCGGCCGTGGGGGACAGCAACACGAACGGCGGGGAGCAGTCTTCGAGGCGCGCGTCCCGGCCCGCGCCGGCGACTTGCCGCACGAGTTGGGTTCGGCCGAGGACGACGTCCACCGACGGGTCGTGGTCCAGCACCCGCATCTGAGAGTGGAGCCGGCCGGGCGGCCAGAGGTCGTCGGCATCGACAAACCCGATCAGGTCGCCGCGGGCGAGCGTCAGCCCGTGGTTCCGGGCCCGAGAGGGCCCGCCGTTGTCCTGGTACACGTAGCGGAGGCTGTCGTTCGCCAACCCCTCAGCGATCCTGGCCGTGCCGTCGGTCGACCCGTCGTCGACGATGATCAGCTCCAAGTCGGGGTAGGCCTGCCCGCGGACGCTCTCCACCGCCTCGGCCAGGTACGCTTCGCAGTTGAAGACGGGGATGACGACGCTCACGCGGCGCCGGGGGTTCGTCATGCGCTGCCCGACGCTGCGGCGAGGACATCCTGGATCGCGCGGGGGATCGCAGGCAACGTCGACCCAAGCCGGAGCGCGTAGCACGGCACGCGCTTCACGCACGCGGCAAGGACCCCCAGGGTCGAGCGGTCCGGACCGACCACCTGGAAGATCGTACTCGGTGCGAGCGCCCTCAACGCGATCGCCGGGGAGATCGGATGCACGGAGGTGTCAGGGCGCCCGGTGACTTGGGGGACGAGGATCGCCCGAATGGGAAACCCTGTCGTGATCCACTCGCGCTGGTGCGGATGCAGGAACAGCAGGGCCTTGTCGATCCCGAGGTCGTCCAATCTGCTCGGGATCGCCGCCAGGCGCGGGAATCGACTCAGGTCGACGGCGTACAGCTTCGCGGAGTTGTAGAGGCTGTGCGCGTACGGCGACGGATCGGTCGTCAGCATGCAGTAGTCATCCGCGGCATAGAGCAACCCCGTACCCAGGCAGGTCAGGGCCGTCGTGGACTTGCCCGATCCCCCCCGGCCGACGAGCAACACGCCGCCGTCCGGACGGCCGACGGCGGCCGCATGCACGAGCTGCCCGCCGCGGCTGCGCATCGCCCACTGAAGGATCGGCTTGAGGGGAGCGCCGATCTCGTATCCCGGGAGCTGGCGCGGATCACGCACGCAATACAACGCCAGATCCTCGGCGGCGTCCACGAGCGAGAGCACACCCGTGCCGATGTCAAACGCCACGTGGATGCGCTCATCGCTGTACGCCCGCGATTCCTGACTGTTGACGTCGTCGTGCATCCGCCACGGGGGAGCCGGCACCTGCGGGAGCGTGGATTCGACATCCCACAGGCACACGGTCAGCGCCGGCCGGGACACCGGCTCCATCGCCAGGTGCTCGAGCGCGGGGGTGATCAGCGGCACGAGCGTCGAGCCGGCAAAGCGCAGCCGCACGGGGTGGCCGGCAATGCGGTACCAGCGGTCCACCGTCCCCGCCGCCTGCTCGGCGCGCTCGAAGATCCCGTAGACGATTTCGAAGAACGCGGCCGGGTCCGGCTGCGTGACGTCTGGAGCCGCCGGCCTAAGTGTGCGCATCGCGACCGACGGGGACCGTCACACCGGACGCCCGTCCAGGGAGCCTCCTAGGCGGGATCCTTCGGGCGCTGCTCGTTCGCCCCATTGGGCCGCACGGGCCAGCCAACCTCATCGACCTCGTGGATCGGATCCAACAACAGCAGCTCCTGCATGTCGCTGTACTTGCGAAGCACGGGAGCCTCGAAGCGAGGAAGACGGGGCGCGCCATCGCCCGACTCTGTCCCGGAGCGCCGCGCGCGCTCCCCGGAGCCCGGCTGATCCGTCACGACCAGGCCCTCGGCACCCAGTTCGTCGAGGAACGGCCGCACCGACCCCTCGACGTCCGATGCGGGCATCGCGTAGCGCAGTGCAAGGTCGTCGATGATGGCGCCCGCCGTCGACCCGTCGATGCGGGTCCAAATCTCGGCGGCGAGGCCGTTCACGCTGTAGTAGACGCCGGTGTCGAGGTTGATGATCACGACCTCGTCGTCGAACACCTCGTGGACGACGTTCGGGCTGTTGACCTTGAAACACGCAGATGTGCTCATCGCAGACCCTCCCTACACCGGTGCCGCCGCTCAGCGACCGGCCCCTCCGAGCCGGGCCGGCAGTTTCCGCAGAACATGTTCAGGATATGTTAAGGCTGTGTTTCGCGAATCGAAAAGGACACGCCTGCCTGGGGCGAGCCTACGTTCGCCATCCGAACGCTTCTTTCCGGCAGACAAAGGAGCAAAGTCGCGCTTCGAACGATGACCCGGCCGGACGGCCTGAGAGCAGGGGCGCCCGTCACCGCCCCTGAACCAGATCGAGGCGATGGACGCCCTCCCTGATCGCCCCACCGCGACCCAACGCGCGCTCGGGCTCTTCCAACGATGGAGCCCGAAGGCCGCCGAGCGGGCGCTGGGAACGATCATCCGCGTGTCGACGCAGGACCCCGTTCTCGCCCTGACGTTCGATGACGGACCGCACCCCTCGTCCACGCCCCGCCTGCTCGAGATTCTCGAGGCGCGTCGTGCGCGGGCGACGTTCTTCATGCTGGGACAGGCGGCCGCGCGGTACCCCGCGCTGGTGCGACAGGTTGCCGATGCGGGCCATGCCATCGGCAACCATTCGTGGGATCACCCCTCCTTTCCGGAGGTGCCGCGCCGGGAACGCCGCCGGCAGATCGACCTCTGCAGCAGAGCGATCGCCCCGTACGGCGAACGGCTCTTTCGACCGCCGTACGGCGACCAGGACAACGCCTCCAGGCTCGACGCGCTGTGGATGCGCCAAGAGGTGGTCGCGTGGGACGTCGACGCCGGAGATTGGCGGGACGACGCGCCCGCCGTCGTCGCCTATCGGGTGACGGCGCGCGTCCGGGCCGGGAGCATTGTGCTCTTCCACGACGGCAGTGAGGCCGCCCTGCGGGGGGCCACGGTCGACAAATCGTCCATGCTGAAGGCGCTCGAGCTGGTGCTCAACCGCCTGCGCGAAACGTTCACCTTCGTCACGGTCCCCGACCTACTCCGACGAGGCCGACCCCGGCGGGTGCTCTGGCTTCAGCGCGACCGGTTGCCGCTCGGCGGCGGCTGAACGAACCGCTCGCGCCTGCGGGCGAGCGATCGCTTGACGACCTCGAGAAGATTCCGGTTCGACTCCGCGTCGTTGAGGGACAGGTTCTTGTCGTGCACGCGCTTGTGAAGCAGCACGCGCTCGACCACGGCGGTACGGACGCCCAGGTCGTGCGCGCGCGAGAACCAATCGACGTCCTCGGCGGTGGACAGGCGCGGGTCGAAGCGCCCCACGAGGTCGAACACCGACCTTCGCGCCAACAGGGTCTCCATGATGTGACCCACGTGGTCGCCCCCGAGCAGACCGGGCTTGAAACCCGGGGGAACCGCGCACCCCGGCTCGAGGAAGAAGCGCACCCGCGCCGTCACGTACTGGACCTGAGGGCGGGGGCGGAGAAACCCGACCTGGGCGCTGAGCTTGTCCGGGGTCCAGAGATCGTCCGACGACAGGAACGCGAGCAGGTCGCCGCTCGTGACGTCGATCCCCGTGTTGTAGGCGCTCGCGATCCCCGTCCCGGCTTGGGGGATCACACGCACGGCGGGATACGACCGGGCGATGGACACGCTGTCGTCCACCGAGCCCCCGTCGACGACCACGACCTCGACGGGACGCACGTCCTGGGCGAGCACGCTGTCGATCGCCGCACCCAGAAACCGCGCGCCGTTCTTCACGGCCATAATGACGCTCACCGTCGGGTCCGCCACCGCGGTCACCCCTCCTCGATGTCCACCAACTCTGACCACCCGGCACGCGTCCCGCGCGCGCCGCGACGCCTTTCGTCGGTGGGGATGGCACGTCCCTGCCAGGGCCGGTGCGGCGCCCGGCCTCCGCTCGCATGATTGTCGTTCTTCAAACGGACATCGAGGCCCCGCCTGAAGATCCGCCGGTTCATGCCGCCGATGCGGCGGCCGCGGGGAGGAGTCGACCCGAGTGCACCGTATGATGCGATGATGACACAGGAGACGCGGGCGTGAGCATCGGCTACGCGAGACGAGACCCCTGGCCCACGCGGCAAGAGGAACTGCTCTTACGCGCGGCGCTGCTGCATGGCCCCGACGCGCTCGCCGCCTGGGACCAATGGAAGTCCATCATCGACTTCGACGACATCGATAGCGAGTCGTACCGCCTGGTCCCCCGACTCTATTGCAGCCTGAGAGACCAAGGCGTGGCCGATCCGCTCTTGGGGAGGCTCCGCGGCATCTACCGGCGGACCTGGTATCAAAACCAGCTGCGCTTTCACGCGATGGCCCGACCGCTGCGGTTGCTGCACGCAGCCGGCATCCCCACCATGCTGCTCAAAGGCGCGGCGCTGGTCCTACAGTACTATCGGGACTACGGCATGCGCCCAATGACGGACTTTGACATCTGTGTCCCTGGGAACCAGGCGTCGACGGCGATCGAGCTGCTTCGGGCCGACGGCTTCACTCCTCGCGGGGCGCCCGAGGAGGCTCTGCTCGATGCCATCGCGCATCCTGACCGGCACTCCGAGCTGGAATTCGCGGACGCGGCCGGACACGAGTTCGACGTGCATTGGCGGTTGTTCCCGGAGAGCATCGCCCCCGACGTGAGCGCGCCGTTCTGGCAGGACACGGTCGAGATGGAGGCGCTCGGGACGCCCACCCGGGCGTTGAAGCCGGCAGACCAGCTGTTGCACGTCTGCGTCCACGGGATCGTGCGCGGCGCCGTCGGGTACGAGGTGTCGAGGGTCCGCTGGATGATGGACGTCATGACCATCCTCCGAACGTCCGGCGACGCGGTGGATTGGACGCGCCTGCTCGCGCAGGCGGACCGATGCGGGTTCATCCCGCCGCTGCGGGCGGGGTTGACGTACCTGCAGCGCACGCTCGACGCTCCGATCCCCACCGGTGTGCTGCAACAGCTTCGCACCATGCCCGTGCCGCTCACCGACCGCATCGTGCACGCGGCTCGAACCCAGCCACCTGAACACTGGGGACCGTGGCTGACGGTCTGCGTCGGCTACGTCGAGCACTCACGGAGCCTGCCCCCCGGTACCGGGGCGTTGCGCACGCTCGCCGGGATGCCGGGGTACTACCGGCGCCGGTGGCGCGCGGCGCGGGTGTGGTCCCTGCCCTTCGACATCGCGTTTAGGGGAATGCGCCGGGTCGGGTGGACGGTGAGGCGGTACGGGACGGGTTGGACGTCGCGGCTCACCGGGCGCTCGTTGTCGGCGACGGTGCGTTCTTCCTCGAAGGCCGAGAGGCGCTAGCGCGCTAGCCGCGGTATCCCGGGCGCGCGGCCGCCCGCGGGTCCGGCATCTCCTCGACCGGCACCTCGATCAGCGCGGGCCGATCGTTTGCAAGCGCCTCCGCCAGCGTTCGCCGAAGCGCGTCGGGGGTCCCCACGCGGACGCCGTCCATCCCGAACGCCTCCGCAAGCCGCACGAAGTCGGGATTCAGCAGGTCGGACGCGATGACGCGCCCGCCGAACGACTCCCGCTGGATCCGCCGGACGTTCCCGTACGCGTTGTCGCTGAACACGATCGCCACGACATTGATCCGGTGCCGCACGGCCGTCGAGAGCTCCTGGACGTTGTACATGAAGCCCCCGTCGCCGTTGATCGAGACGACCTTGCGGCCGGGCGCGCCGACCTGCGCGCCGAGGGCATTCGCGAACCCG
This sequence comes from bacterium, assembly GCA_035632615.1. GTDB lineage: Bacteria > Sysuimicrobiota > Sysuimicrobiia > Sysuimicrobiales > Segetimicrobiaceae > JAJPIA01. Next base: position 10,326 of record DASQGM010000281.1, read on the forward strand.
TGGCCGAGCGTACCCTGGTATCCGGAGGTGATGTACGTCCGGGGCGCGTACACAGGGAACCCAACGTTGGACCAGTAGCCGACCTGGGTCATCTCCGTCACGAGAATGCCGTCATCGGGGAGCACGTCCCGGATCGCCGCGGCGTACGCGGCCTGCGGCTGCACCGACGCCAGGCGCGCACGCGTCCGCGCCCGTACCGCCTCCAGCTCGTCCCGGCGCGCCTCCCGCTTCCGATTGTGCCGGGGCACCGCGGTGACCAGCGCGTCGAGCCCCCATTTCGCGTCCGCCGGGACTCCCAGGGTGACGTCCGAGTTGCGGCCGATCTCGGCGGGGTCGATGTCCAGCTGAATCACCGTCTGTGCCGCGCGCGGCCTCCAGTCGGACCGGGAGGGCTGGTAGAACCGGCTGCCCACGATGAACACGACGTCCGACGCCGGCAGCAGCTCCGCCGCGGCCGTCATGGTCTGTGCGAGGTAGTGCCGATCGGAAACGGCGCCCTTCCCATTCTCCGTCATCACGACGGGAGCTTCCAGCATCGCGGCGAGCCGCCGGAGCGGCTCCCAGGCCGCGGACCGCAGCACGCCCCCGCCCGCGAAGATGATCGGGCGTTCCGCAGCCCCAAGCATCCGTGCCGCACGTTCGACCAGGTCCGGGTCTCCGGCCGCGGGCTCGACGGCCACCGGTTCCGCCGACGCCATCTCGGCGGTCTCCCGCAGGACGTCCGGCGGGATCTCGACCGCCACGGGTCGGGGGCGCCCGGTGTGGAGCTGCCGGAACGCCTCGTGGACCATGCCCGGGATGTCCTCGGGCTTCGTCGCCCCCGCCGTCCACTTGGTGACGGACCGAAGCGCGACGAGCTGGTCGTTGATCTCGTGCAGCAGCCCGCGGCCCGCGCCGATCTCGGCGGACGGAATCTGTCCCGTCACGCACAACACCGGGGACGAGCACGCATACGCCGTGGCCAGGCCGGCCATGGCGTTGAGCACGCCCGGGCCCGGCACCGTCAGGCAGACGCCGACGCGCCCCGTCACCCTCGCGTACCCGTCGGCCATGTACGACACCGCCTGCTCGTGGCGGGTGTGGTACACCCGGATCGCGTCACGCGCCGCGTGCAGCGCGTCGAACGCCCAGTCGAGCTGGACGCCGGGAAGACCGAACACCACGTCGACTCCTTGGGCGATGAGTCCCCGCACCAAGGCCTGCCCGCCTGTGAGCCGTGTCGCCGTGTCCTGTCCTTTCGTGCGTGCTACCGACACCGCGGTTCCTCCTCACCTTCGCGATCGAGCCCGCTGCCGATCGACGACCGGGGCGCGGCCACGCACCCGAGGCCGCCGTGACCCGCACGGTCTCACGGCGGCCCGCCCCGTAGGGATTCGACGCGCTCCTCCGGAGCCCTAGCCTCGACAGAGTTGAACGGCCTTTGCGTAGGCGCCCTCGTCGCTCGGGCCTCCCCACACGCCGTCGATCTTGAAGTCGGGTTCCCCAAGGATGAGGCCGTCCGATGCCCGATAGAGCTGCCGCACATTCGCCAGCCCGACGCCGCTTCCCACCAGGACCGGGAGCGCGACGGCCGCTCGCACGGTGTCCAGGGTATCCGGCACCGGCGGGATCGGAC
>DASQGM010000282.1:0-4911 GCA_035632615.1 bacterium
CGGACGCCCCGGGGCGTCCGCGGGCCCATCGTCGCTCCCGACCAACACGCGATGACCGGCTACCTGGTCCGCCGCATTCTCCAGGCGGTGGTGCTGCTGTGGATCGTGAGCGTCGTCACGTTCGTGCTCATCCACTCGGCGCCCGGGGGTCCTGCCATGCTCCAAAACCCCGATCTCAGCCGGGACCAGGTCGCGCAGTTTCGAGCGAACCTCGGTCTCGACGATCCCTTGCCGGTGCAGTACGCGCGCTGGTTCGGCGGCGTGCTGCACGGAGATTTCGGGCGGAGCTACAACACCGTGGAGTCGGTCCCGCGCTTGCTCTCGACGCGCCTGCCGAACACGCTGCTCCTGACCGGCATCGGGCTCGGGCTCTCGCTGGTCATCGCGATCCCGCTCGGCGTCGTCTGCGCGACCCACCGCAACACGCCGTTCGACCGGATCATCGCCGGGATCAGCTTTCTCGGCATCTCCACGCCGGTGTTCTTTCTGGGCATCGTCCTGATCGTGGTGTTCTCGGTGGAGCTCAAGGCGCTCCCGGCCGGCGGGATGTATCAGATCGGCGCCGCGGTCTCCGTCGGCGACCGGATCCAGCACCTGCTGATGCCGGTGTTCGTGTTGACGGTGGCCAACCTCACCGAGATCACCCGATACACCCGGTCGGCGATGATCGGCGCGCTCGGTGAAGACTACGTGCGGACGGCTCACGCGAAGGGGTTGTCCGGGCGGGTCGTGCTGTACCGCCACGCCCTGCGCAACGCGCTCATTCCCGTGATCACGATCATCGGCGTGTATCTGCCGCGCACCGTGAGCGCCACGGCGATCACCGAGACCGTGTTCTCCTGGCCCGGTCTGGGGCAGCTCGCGGTCCAGTCGGCTGCGACCCGTGATTACCCGGTCGTGTTGGGAGCGACGCTCGCCGTCGCCGTGGTCGCGGTCGGCAGCAGCCTGCTCACGGATCTCGCCTACGGGTACGTCGATCCGAGGATCCGGTTGGGGTAGGGGGCGCATGGCGGCCACGGCATCTGTGCGGGAGCGCGACGTCGCCGGGAACGGATCCGGCAGGCCCCGGCCTCGGGCCGGATGGCGCCGCTTCCGCGCGAACGGCGTGGCCGTGGCCTCGGCGGTGTTTCTCCTCTCGATGTACGCGGTCGCGGCCAGCGGTCCGGCGATCAGCCCGTACAGCCCGAACGCCGTGGACATCTCCAACACCAACGCACCGCCGTCCGCCGCCCATTGGTTCGGCACCGACGAAAGCGGTCGGGACGTGCTCGCGCGGGCGATCGCCGGTGCCCGCACGACCATGACCGTCGGGCTGATCGCGATGGTCATCGCGATCGTGATCGGCGCTGCCGTCGGGAGCCTCGCCGGCTACCTCGGCGGGTGGGCCGACACGGTCCTGATGCGGCTCACCGACGGGATGCTCGCGATCCCGTACTTCTTTCTGGTGCTGGTCATCGTCGCGGTGTTCGGCTCGAGCTTCTGGAACATCGTCGCCTCGATCGGTCTCATCAGCTGGATGGTCGTCGCCCGGATCGTGCGCGGCGAAGTCTTGCGCTACCGCGGGCTGGATTTCGTCCTCGCCGCCCAGGGCCTGGGGGCGACGCGGGCGCGGATCCTCGGGCGCCACATCATCCCCCAAACGGTTCCCTCGATCATCGTGGCCGCCACGTTCGGGGTGGCGACCGCCATCCTGCTTGAGTCCGCGCTGAGCTACCTGGGCCTCGGCATCCAGCCGCCCCAGGCGAGCTGGGGAAACATGTTGAGCAACGCGCAGGCGTACGTGTGGGAGAACCCGCTGTTGCCGATCTACCCCGGGGTCCTGATCGTGTGCACCGTCCTCGCCTACAATTTCCTCGGCGACGCGCTGAGGGACGCGTTGGATCCCCGGTATCGGGAGAGCGACGTCTAGCCGCCAGGGCTCGGGGTGCGCCCGCGTCGAAGACTCAGGAGACTGTTCCTGCGAGCGCGGGGACGCCAGCCGGAAGGGGATGCGCATGGACAGCACGGGGTCGGGGACCGTCAGTCTGGTTGGCGACGTGATGATCGCGCGTCCGTTCGCACAGAGCGGGCGCGGGGGCGCGGCCGGGTTTCAGGCGGCGATCGCCGCGATGCGCGAGGCCGACCTCGTGATCGCCAATCTCGAGATGCCGCTGTCGCGACGGGGATCGAAGGTGCCGAAGCACAGCAACCTGCGGTCCGATCCGGACGTGATCCGCGACGTGCGGGCGATGGGCGTGCATGCCGTGACGCTCGCCAACAATCACATGTGCGACTACGGCCCCGAGGGACTGCACGACACGGTCGCGGCGTGCCGCGAGGCCGGGATCGCCTGCTGCGGCGCGGGCGCGGATCTGAGCGAGGCGCTGGAACCCGCGCGGCTGCGGGCGGGCGGGGCGGAGGTGGCGCTCCTCAGCGTCGCGTGCACGTTGCCAGTGGAGTCCGCGGCGCGCCCCGGGAAGCCTGGCATCGCGCCGATCGAGGTGGGGTGTTCGTTTGAGCCGGACTTTAACCTGATGGTGGAGCAGCCCGGCACGGTGCCGGTCGTGCACACGTGGGCGTCGCCGAAGGATCAACAACGCGTCTGCGACCGGATCGCCGCGCTGCGCGCCGAGGGCCGGACCGTGATCGTCGGCATCCACTGGGGTGTGCCGGAACACTGGCTGTCACCGGTGTTGGGCCGACTCGTCGAGTACCAGCGACCGCTCGGCCACGCGCTCATCGACGCCGGCGCCGAGATCGTCTTCGGGCACCACTCGCACTCGCTGCATCCGATCGAAGTCTACCGGGGCCGGCCGATCTTCTACAGCGCCGGGAACTTCTTGTTCGAGGACCCGCGAGCGTTCATGGCGCCGGAGTCGCTCATCGTGCAGGCGGCGGTTGGGCCGCGCCTCGGGATCTCGCTCGTGCCGGCGGTAGTGGACGCGCAGGGCTTTGCCCGGCTCGCGACGGGCGGCGAGGCCCACCGCGTGTTGGAGTGGCTCCGGGAGTTGTCAAAGGGGTTCGGTACCGTGCTCGAGATCGAGGGCGATCGGGCCCGTCTCGTCCTTGGCTAGGCCCGCGTACCACAGTTCGGCATTCGGGAAAGGAGAGAGAACCGGATGAGCCGTGTGGCAGAGATCACCGCGTGGAGCGACGGCGAGCTCGAGCGCCGCGTGCTCGAGGCCGTATCGCTCAAGGCGCCGTGGCGGGTGGTCGAGCAGTTCTCGAAGCTCACGCGCCTGTCGGGATCGCCCGAGGAGAGGCGCGCGTTCGAAATCCTCATCGCGCAGCTGGAGCGGTGGGGCGTGCCGTACCGCCTGCACGAACCGCTGTGCTTCATCTCGATCCCCGGGCCGTCGGGCGTCCGGTGCAACGGCACGGCCTACCGGGCGAAGACGCCGGCGATGTCGGTGTCGACTGGCGGCAACGAGGTATCGGGCGAGCTTGTGTACGTCCGGGGCGTGCGCGGCGAGAGCGCCGGCGACGTGTTCTCGACCGGCGTGGAGTTTGGGGGCACGCGCGTCGCCGGGAAGATCGTCGTCACCGAGGGGATGGCGTCCCCCGGCAAGGTCAAGGATCTCATGGCCGCCGGTGCGCTCGCCGGGATCTTCGTCAACCCGGGGCAGAACATCCACGAGGGGATCTGCACGACGATCTGGGGGACGCCGGATCTCGACTCGGTGGTGCGGCAGCCGACGATCCCGGTGGTGGCGGTGAACCTGCCGGACGGTCAGGCGCTGATCCGCGAGGCCCAGCAGGGAAGCCGGGGTTCGGTCTTGACCCAGCTCGAAACCGGGTGGCGCACGATTCCCGTGCTCGTCGCGGAGATCCCGGGGCGGCACGCCGCCGACGAGTTCGTCCTCCTGCACGGGCATCTGGACGGGTGGCACTTCGGCGTCGGGGACAATGCCACCGGTAACGCGACCCTGCTGGAGCTCGCCCGCGTGTTCTGGCGGCATCGCCGGCGGCTCTCGCGCACGCTCCGCATCGCGTGGTGGTCGGGACACTCCCACGGCCGGTACGCCGGCTCGACGTGGTACGCCGACACCCACGCGATCGATCTGGCCCGGTCCTGCGTGGCGCAGGTCAACTGCGACTCGCCGGGCTGCCGGTGGGCGACGACGTACAACCACCTCACGGCGATGAGCGAGACGGTGCCGCTCGTTGACGCCGCGATCCGGGCGACGACCGGCATCACCCCCGAGCCGGAGCGGCCGCCGCGCGCCGGCGACTATTCGTTCAACAACATCGGTCTCTCGTCGTTCTACATGCTGAGCTCCACGATGGCCGAGGCCGACCGCGCGGCGAAGGGCTACTACGCGGTCGGCGGCTGCGGCGGCAACATCGCGTGGCACACCGAGGACGACCTGATGGAAATCGCCGACAAGGACAACCTGCTGCGCGACATGCGCGTGTACGCCGCCTCCGTGCTGCGGACGCTGAACGCGCCGCTGCATCCGCTGGACTGGACGCGGACGGTCGGAGAGTTTCGTGCGACGCTCGGCGGCTACGAACAGGCCGCGGGGGGCCGCTTCGACTTTGGCTCCGCGCGCGCCGCGCTCGACGGACTGGACGCGGCCCTCGAAGGATTCTACGCGAAGGCGCCGGCGCGGGGCACCCCGCGGACCCCGGCGGTGAAGCGCTTCAACGCCGCGCAGCGGCGACTGGGGCGCCTGCTGATCCCGGTCAACTACAGCCGGATGCCGGCGTTCTGGCATGACCCGGCGGTCAATGTGCCGCCCCTGCCGGATCTCTCCCCCGCGGCAGGTCTGGGGCGCGCGGGCGGGGACGCCGGTCAGGAGGGCGTGCTCCGGGCGCACCTGACCCGTGGTCAGAACCGGCTCGTGTGGACGCTCGAGCAAGCGCGCGAGACCGTGGGCAGCGCCTGAGCCGGCCACGCGCTCCACGAAACGATGCGGAGGGGGTCCGGCG
>DASQGM010000283.1:0-10815 GCA_035632615.1 bacterium
GGCCCGGGCCTCCGCCTATGGGCGCCTATCTCGCCCGCCGCTTGCTGCTCGCGATCCCCACGATGGTGATCGTATACACCCTTGCGTTCCTGCTGGTGCACGCAACGCCGGGCGGTCCATGGGATAACGCGGAGAAGCCGCTCGCGCCCCAGGTGATCGCGAACCTCAAGGCCAAGTACCATCTCGACGCGCCGCTGTGGACGCAGTACCTACTCTACCTCGACAACGCGCTGCACGGATCGCTCGGACCGTCGTACGTCAACACGTCCCAGGACGTGTCCGAGATCATCGCGGAGTTCTTCCCGGTCTCGACGCAGCTCGGAGCGGCGGCGATGCTGTTCGCGATCGCGGTCGGCATCCCGCTCGGCACCCTGGCGGCCGTGTACCGCAACACGCCCGTGGACTACGTGGCGACGGGCATCGTGGTGCTCGGGATCTCGATCCCCAACTACGTCATGGCGACGCTGCTCGTGACCGTGTTCGCGGTCCTCCTGCACTGGCTGCCGACCGGCGGCTGGCGGGGGTTGCTGGACATCCGCGTGCTGATCCCGATGGTCGCGATCGGGTTCCGACCGGCGACCACGCTCGCGCGCTATCTTCGCACGTCCCTGCTCGAGGTACTGCACCAGGACTACATTCGCACGGCGCGGGCGAAGGGGCTGGCCGGCTCCCGCGTGATCGTGCGTCACGGCCTCAGGAACGCACTGACGCCGATCGCCACCGTCTCCGGCATCCTCGTCGCCGACGTCATCACGGGGTCGTTCTTCGTCGAGACGATCACGCGGGTCCCGGGCATCGGACGCTACTTCGTCACCGCGACGACGGGACGCGACTACCCCGTGCTGCTGGCGCTCGCGCTGCTGTTCGCCCTCATCATCATCACCATGAACATCCTGGTCGATCTGTCGTACGCGGCGTTGGATCCCCAAGTGCGGTATGGGTAGCTCGTCGCTGCTCGAGACAGGGATCCCCGCTCGACGCGCCGAGGCGCGCCGGGGCTACCGTCGCGCCCTCGCGCGGTTTGCGCGGCACCGCATGGCGGGAGTCGGGGCGGTGTTCCTCGCCGTCGTGGTCCTGGTCGCCGTCGGAGCGCCCACGCTCTCACCCTACCGGTTCGACAAACAGGATCTACTCGCGACGTACGCGCCGCCGGACGCGCACCACCTGGCCGGCACCGACGCGCTCGGCCGGGACCTGCTGAGCCGGCTGATGTACGGCGCCCGGGTCTCCATGAGCGTCGGCCTTGCCAGCACCGCCATCGTGCTCATGGTGGGCGTGCCGATGGGCCTCACCGCGGGCTACTTTGGGGGCACGTTCGACCTGCTGCTGATGCGGGTCGTGGACATCGTGTATGCGATCCCGTACCTGCTGCTCGTCGTGTTGCTGCAGACCTTCTTCACGGCGTTTCTGCCGGCGATGCACTCCGGCCCGCTGGCCTGGCTGCGGGCGCTGAACCAGGGCACGGGCGGCGTGGCCGCGATCGTCCTCGCGCTGTCGCTCGTCGGGTGGCTGGACGTTGCCCGCGTCGTCCGGGGACAGGCGCTCGCGCTGCGGCATCGCGAGTTCGTGCAGGCCGCCAAGAGCCTGGGCGCGTCGGAACAGCACGTGCTGACCGCGCACCTGCTGCCCAACGTCGCGGCGCCGATCATCATCATGGCCACCCTGCTCATCCCGACCTTCATCATCGCCGAGGCCGGATTGAGCTTCCTCGGGCTCGGCGTCCAACCCCCGACGCCGAGTTGGGGCCTCATGATCGCGGAGGGCGTGGACGCGATCGAGTCGTATCCGAGCCTCGTCATCGCCCCGGCGCTGGTGCTGGCCGCGGCGCTGCTGAGCCTCAACTTCATCGGCGACGGCCTGCGCGACGCGCTCGATCCCTCGGCGGACCGCTGACGCGCCGCGCCCCCGGACGTTCCCCCGCCACCGACAGCGCCGCGGCGGAGATCCCGCGCGCTTGACGGATAGAAGATCCACGCGGCACGGTTCTGCCAAGGAGGCCGTGTGATGCCCCACCGGACATCGGACGCGACGAGCCCGGAAGGCCCGTTGATCGGGCGCCACCTGAAGCGGCGCGAGGATCTTCGGTTCCTACAAGGCCGGGCACGGTACGTCGACGACATCGTGCTGCCCAACATGGCTCATCTCGTGGTCGTGCCCAGCGCGCACGCGCACGCGCACCTGCGCGGCGTCCGTGTCGACGCAGCCCGGCGCGCGCCGGGGGTGATCGCGGTCGTCGTGGCGGGTGATCTTGCGGGCCGGGTCCAACCCATGCCCGTGAGCCCCCTGCAGCGCGCCGATCTGGCAAAGACCCCGCACCCCGTGCTGGCGGAAGGAAAGGTCCGATACGTCGGCGAGCCGATCGCGGCCGTCCTGGCCGACAGTCTTGCGGCCGCGATCGACGCGGCGACGCTGGTGGTGGTGGACTACGATCCGCTGCCGGCCCTCTCCGACGCCCGTGCGGCTCCCCGAGCGCCCGTGCTCCTTCACGAGGAGCTCGGCGACAACGTCCTCATCCGGATGACGCGCGGCAGCGGGGACGTCGACGCCGCGTTTGCCGCGGCGGCGTGCGCGGTCAGCGGACGGTTCCACATTCCGCGGGTCGTGCCGGCGCCGATGGAGCCGCGCGCGGCGGTCGCGGCCTACGATCCGGCCGGCGACCTGCTGACCCTGTGGGTATCCGCCCAAGAGCCCTACCGACCACGCACGCAGTTGAGCCGCATGCTCGGCCGTCCGGAAGACCGCATCCGGGTCGTCGTGCCCGACGTGGGGGGCGCGTTCGGCAGCAAGGGAGCACTGGCGTCGGGGGCGGTGGTGGCGGCGCACCTCGCGGTCGAGACGGGGAGGCCGATCAAGTGGGTCGAGCAGCGCCGCGACAACTTCATCGCGTCCACCCACGGACGCGGCTTCGACGCGGACCTGGAGGTCGCGGTCGAGCCCGACGGGAAAATCACGGCGCTTCGAGGCACGGTCGTCGCCGACGCGGGCGCGTACCTGTACCCCGCCACCGCGACGCCGACGTCGCGCGTGGCCGAGCTCGTTACCGGCGTCTACGACATTCCCTCGGCCCGGATCGACGTCATCGGGACCGCGACGAACAAGGTGCCGACCTCCGCGTACCGGGGCGCCGGGCGCCCCGAGGCGGCGTACCTGATCGAGTGCATGGTCGATCTCGTGGCGCGGGCGTTGAGCCTGGACCCCGCGGCGGTGCGCCGGCGCAACCTGATCTCGCCCGAGCGGTTCCCGTATCGCTCCGCGCTGGGATCCGTCTACGACTCCGGGAACTACGCCCGGGCGCTCGACCGGGCGTGCGAGCTCGTGGACTACGGCGGGTGGCGCGAGACGCAGCGGCGTGCGCGGGCCGCGGGCAGGCTCCTCGGCGTGGGCCTCTCCGTATACGTGGAGCCTGCGGGCGGGCAGTTGTGGGAGAGCGCGGCCGTCTCGGTGCACCCCGACGGGCAGGTGGTCGTGCGCACGGGGTCGACCGCACACGGCCAAGGGCACGACACGACGTTCGGACAGATCGCGGCGGACACGCTCAAGGTGCCACTGGACACGATCGTCGTTCAGCAGGGCGACACCGCGCTCATGCCCAAAGGCGTCGGCACGTTCGGCAGCCGCTCGGTCGCGGTCGGCGGCGCCGCGCTGGTGGGCGAGCTGGAAAAGATCAAGACGAAGATGCGAAGCATCGCCGCACATCTCCTGGAAGCCTCGGACGCGGACATCCAGTGGGACGACGGCCGCCTGTCCGTCCGGGGGGCGCCGGCCCGCGCGGTGACGTTCCGGGAGGTCGCGGCGGCGGCGCACCAACCGGCCCGCCTCCCGGCCGGCGTCGAGCCGGGACTCGAGGCCTCGGGCACGTTCTCGCTGCCGGACATGGTCTACCCGTTCGGCGCCTACGCGGCCGTCGTCGAGATCGAACGCGAGACCGGAGAGGTGCGGATCCTCAAGTTCGTGGCCGTTGACGATGCCGGCCGGATCATCAATCCGCTCCTCGCCGAGGGCCAGGTGATCGGCGCGATCGTCCAGGGGCTCGGCCAGGCGCTCGTCGAGGAGGTCGTCTACGACGACACCGGGCAGCTGCTCACCGCGACGTTCACGGACTACGCCATGCTCCGTGCGCCGCACATCCCGGCGATCACCGCGGAGTTCACGGAAACACTGTCCCCGTACACCTCGTTGGCCGCCAAGGGTATCGGCGAAGCCGGTACCGTCGGCGCGCCGCCCGCGCTGGCCAACGCCGTCCTGGATGCGCTGGCGCCGCTGGGCGTGCGCAGCGTCGACCTGCCGCTGACCCGCGAGAAGCTGTGGCGCCTCGTGAGGGAGTCGTGAGCTAGGGGCCGGTGTAGGCCGGGCCCTCGTCGGTCCTGAGCACGTCCCAACACGCGCGACACAGCCGCCCGATGTGGTGGCTCGCCCCCGCCTTGCCGGGCGTGCCGTCGGGCAGCGTCCAGGGGACGCGCCCAGTGTACACGGTGAGGATGAACAACGGCCGGTCCCGCTCGAAAATGACCCCTGCATCGTTGAAGTTCCGCGCCGCGGTGCCGGTCTTGTGCGCCACCTTGGTCCCGACCGGGAGCAGCGAGGGGAGGCGCTGCTGGAGCCGTTGCCAGCCGAGGATGTCGAGCGCAAGCCGGCAGAGCGCCGGGCTGCACCCCAGGCGGGCCGCCGCCGCAGCGTCGTGCGTCCCGAGCCAGATCAGCTCGAGCAGCCGGCCCACGTCGACGGGCGTCGTCACGTTGATGCGGGTGAGGTCGGGCGGTGTGTCGCGGCTCGCCTCCACGCCGAGATCGACGTTCGGCGGGACCGGTTGACGGTGCGCGGTGCCGGTCATCCCCACGGACCGGCTGAACTCGTTGATCGCGTCGAGCCCGAGCATCTCGACCGCCGTGCCGGTACAGGCGTTGTCGCTCACGATGATCATCATCACGAGCACGTCCCGGAGCGGCAGCGTGAACCCCGGCAGGAAGAACTGGAAGCATCCGCTGTTGCTGGTCTGGTGCTTCGCTTGGATCACCACGGGCTGGGTCAACGACAGCCGTCCCGCCTCGACGGCGCGCAACGCCGTCATCAGAATCGCGATCTTCCGCGTACTCGCCGACGGCACCACGACGTCCCCGCCGCGGTGCGCCGTCGAACCCGTCGCCAGGTCTTTCAGGTACCAGCCCGTCTCGAACGGCTGCGCGTCGCAGAGCGCGTTCAAGCGAGCCGCAAGCCCGTCCATCGTCATCCCTCCACCGGTCGTGTCGTGTTCATCATCGATGTGGCGCGCACGCGGCGACGACGTCGTGCGATGCCGGCCCGGATCACGACGCCGGCACCTCGACCCACCGGGCCTCGCGGGCGCTCGCCAGGATGCACTCGGCGATGACGTTCTCCCGGTGGCCGTCGGCGAACGTTGGAAACTCCGGCGGGCGCCCCGACCGCCGGCCGCCCGCGCGGAGGTACTCGTAAATCGCGCGGTTGATCGCGGTGTGGCTGTCGGGGAATCCTTCCGCGTGGCCCCCCGGATACCGCGCGTAGGGCCGCGCCGCAGGGTCGAGCAGCGCGGGGTCCTTGATCAACACCTCGTTCGGCCTGTCACGGTGCCCGATCCACAGTTCGTTCGGGCGCTCACCGTCCCACGCGATCGAGCCGCGCGCGCCGTTCACCTCGATCGCGAGACGGTTCTTGCGCCCCGCACTCACCTGCGAGACCATCATGGCACCGCGAGCGGCATCGCCGAGTCGCAGCATCACGGTCGCCGCGTCTTCAGTCTCCACTCGCACCGGCGTGCGCTCGACGGCGGCGGTCGCAAACGCGTCGAGCGGCTTCGACGGCCTCCGGCGAACGGGCAAGACGGTCGCGAGGTCGGCGAGCACCGCGCGGATCGGCAGGCCGGTCAGGTGCTGCGCGAGATCGAGCCAGTGGGAGCCGATGTCGCCGACGGCGCGCAACGCACCCCCTTCCGCCGGATCCACCCGCCAGTTGTAGTCGGTGTCGAGCAGCAGCCAGTCCTGCCAGTAGCCACCGTGCACGAGATACACGGGCCCGAGATCGCCGCGCCCGATCAGCGCGCGAGCGTGCTGGAGCAGCGGGTAGAAGCGGATGTTGAACGTCACGGCGTTGACCAGCCCGCTCGCCTCCGCGAGCCGGACCAGCTCCGCGGACTCCGCGGTCGTCATCGCCAGCGGCTTCTCGCACACGACGTGCTTGCCGGCCTCGAGCGCGGCCTTGGCCGCCGGGTAGTGGTGGACGTTGGCGGCGGTGATGTGCACGACATCCACGTCCGGGGCCTCGATCAGGCGGCGGTAGTCCCCGTAGGCCGTGGGCACGAACAGCGACGCGGCCTTGCGCTCGGCCGACGCCTGACTGCTCCCGGCCAGCGCGACGACGCGCACGAACCCGAGGCGGCGGAGCGACTCGATGTGCGCGGGGCCGATGAAGCCGGCCCCGATGACGCCGACGCGAATGGGAAGGCTCGGACCCTCCGGCATCTCGGCCCCTCTTTCCTCGACCCGCCGCCTCAGCCCCGCGGGATGAACTGCCTCAGGTACGCGGCGGACTGCCGCAGCGCGCGCTTGCGATCGTCGAGGGTGGCTTCGTACGCGCGGTCCTCGACCTCGACGCAGACCGGCCCCGCGTAACCCGCGTCCGTCAGCGCGGAGAAGAACGCGCCCCACCGCACGTCGCCCAGCCCCGGGAGCTTCGGCGTGTGGAACGCGAGCGGGACCGCGAGCACTCCGACGTCGTCGAGCCGGCGCCGGTCGAGCCTGGCGTCCTTCGCGTGCACGTGGTGCAGCCTCGCGCGGAACTCCGCGATCGGCCGGACCTCGTCCATCTGCTGCCAGATCATGTGCGACGGGTCGTAGTTGAGGCCGAAGTGCGGGTCGGGGATCTCCTCGAACATCCGCCGCCAGACCGCCGGGCTGATCGCCAAGTTCTTGCCGCCCGGCCACTCGTCCTGCGTGAAGAGCATCGGGCAGTTCTCGATCCCGATGTGGACGTTCCGCTCGGCCGCGTACCGAACGAGCGGCGGCCACACCTCCCGGAACAACGGCCAGTGATCGTCGATCGAGCGGCTGGGGTCGCGCCCGACGAACGTATTGACGCGGGAGAGCCCCAGCCGCTGGGCCGCGTCGATGACCGCGTGAAGATGCTCGAGGGCGATACGGCGCTCGGTCGCGTCGGGCGCCAGCGGATTCGGGTAGTATCCGAGCGCGGAGATCTGGACGCGGCTCCACCGTATCAACCCGTGCACGTCCGCGACGGCCCGGGCGTCCAGCGCGGTGACGTCGATATGGGTCACCCCGGCGTATCGCCGCTCCGCCTTCCCGCGCGGCCAGCACATCACCTCGACGCAGTCGAACCCGCCCTGGGCCGCGACGTGGAACACGTCCTCGAGCGAGAGATCCGCAAGAATGGCGCTCACAAACCCCAGCTGCATCCGTCCGCCTCCTGTCGTTGCTTCCACCGCCCTCTGCCCCTCCCTATTCGGCCTCCGCCGTCCGGGCGTAGATCCGCGCCAGCCCCAGCACGATCGCGCCGTACGGCATCTGCTTCCCTGCCTGCGAGACGTTGAGGATCGCCAGCAGGCTGTCCAGCGCGGTGAGGACCAACGCGCCGAGGATCGTGCCGGCGCAGCCGCCGCTCCCACCCAGGATCGACGTTCCGCCGATCACGACGGCGGCCACCGACTGCAGCAGATACGGCGTCGCGAGATTCAGGCCTGCCGCGTTTGTGTAGCCGACCAGCAGGATCCCGGCGACCGTGCTGAGCACCCCGCACACGGCGTAGGTCGTCAGCAGCACCTGCCATACCCGGACCCCGGACAGGCCGGCACGCGACGGGATTGTCCCCCACCGCGTAGATCAGGCGCCCAGGCCGATGCGGCGCAATCCGAGCACCAGCACGGCACCGAGCGGGGCCCACACGAGCAGGGTGAGCGGCACGCAGCCCAAGATGGTGCCCGAGCCGAGCAGATGGACCGGTTCCGGCACTACCGGCACCCCGCTCGTGAACTGCAGGCTGGCGAGCGTCAGCGCCCCGCCGAGCGCGCCCGCCATGCCGCGCGTCATGATCAGCGGCTGCACGCGAAACACGCCCGCGCCGATTCCGTTTGTGAGGCCGACTGTGAGCCCGAGCGCAAGCGCCACCGGGAGCGCCGTGAGCGTGCCCCGCGCTCCGAGCCCGGCCATCAGGTACGCCGCCGCGGTCGCGGTCGCGGAGACTGACAGATCGATGCCGCCCGTCAGCATCGCCAGGGTCTGTCCGGCCGCGAGCGCGCCAAGCGACGCCGCGTACCCCTCTTTTCACCACGGTGGACCGCCACCGCTTGCGCATTCGCAGGGTCCCGGCCGGCGCCCACGCAGAAGTTCACGGAAACTATACGGTTGGACAGAGGCACTCCCCTGCGTGGGCCCATCCGCCGGCAGCAGCGTCTGGCGATCCCCGTCGATCAGCCCAAGATCGGACGGCTTGGCCTGCGGGCCCACCGCGAGCGTGAGCGAGACGATGCCGGCGAACGACCGCCCCCGCCATCCCCACCGCCTCGGCCGCGCCCGGAATGCCGCCCTGGCTGGCGACGTCCGGAACCATTGGAGCGTGTTTGGACGTTGTTGCTCGTACGGGGGAATCTACTACGGACACCTCGACGATGCGGAGACGACCGGCGGGGGTGGTGCAGAGATTCTGGAGCCGTGGAACGACGGCCGCGCACCGGGACGCCCGGCCACAACCGGGCGGCGCCGCGGACGCGCGCCCTCGAGGGCCGTGCGAGCGCTCGCCGTGGGGCTCGCCGCGGCGTTGATGTCGACGACTCCGCCGCCACGCTCGCACGGTGCGGACAACCTCTTCCCATTCGCGATGCCGTGGGACGACGCGTCGGCCGGACCGACGGACCTCAGCGGGTGGAACCGGCCGATCGAGGGCGAGACGGACCGCCTGCGCGCCGGCGCGGACGGCCATCTGTACCGGGGCACCGAGCGCGTGCGCCTGTGGGGATTCGACATCGCGTCCGGCGCGGCGCTTACCGACCGGGCCACGGCCGAGCGGATTGCCGCCCGGCTCGCCAGGATGGGCGTGAACTACGTCCGCATCGCCCAGAACTCCAACCTGATCCCCTCCGGATGGCTCAACCCCGTCACGCGAACGCTGGATCCAGACGCGCTGGGCCGTCTCGATGACTTCGTCGCCTCGCTGCGCGGCCACGGCATCTACGTGCACCTGGTGTTGAACCATTTCCGCAGCGCCTACCCGCCCGGGGTTCTGGGGGTCGGCGCGCAGCGGGGTCTCCCGGAGGGATGGCCGCGGGAAGGCACGGGCGTGACGGCTTTCTATACGCCCGTCATCGCCGAGAACCTGGCGCTCGCCCGGCAGCTCCTCGCTCACCGTAATCCCCGCACGGGGTTGACCTACGCCGAAGATCCGGCGATTGCGATCGTAGAGGTGACCAACGAGGACGGGCTGATCCGCACTTGGGATCAGCGCGCACTCGACCTTCTCATCACCGGGGCGGCGCCGACGCTGCGTCCCCTCTCCGACGAGTTGCGGACCAGGTGGAACGGGTGGCTGCGCACGCGTTACCGGGACGACACCGCGCTGCGCGCCGCGTGGGCCCCGGGGGCGTCCGCGGCGGGAGCGGAGCTCCTCGCGAACGGCGGGTTCGAGCGCGGGGAGACCGGCTGGCGCCTCGAGCTGCACGGTGACGCGAGCGCACAGATGGAGGTCGCGGCGGGCGGCCCGCGGCCGGGGGCGCAACGGATGGACGTGCGGGTCGTCCGCGTCGATGCCGAAGGCTGGCACGTTACCATGTCGCGGGATCGGCTCCCGGTGCAGAAAGACCGTCCGTACCGGCTGACCCTGTGGGCGCGGGCGGTCCGGCCCGGCGTCCGGATGACGGTCAACTTCCAGCAGGCGCATCCCCCCTACCGGGTGATCACGCAATCGATCGACTGGACGCTCACCGACGCGTGGCGCGAATACGCGGCGGAGGTGACCGCGACGGAGTCCGAGCCGGACGCGAAGCTCAATCTGGTCGTGGGCTATCAGCCCGAGACGGTCTCGGTGGCCGGCGTCTCGCTCCTCCGGGATGCCGTCGTCGGTCTGGGCGACGACGAGAGCGCCGCGCGCGGTACGGTGCCCCCGCTTGCGCGCGCAACCCTGGCCGGGCGCACGCTGGGCGCCCAGCGCGCCTGGGTGGCGTTCCTCTTCGAGACCCAACGGGCGTTCTTTGCCGAGCAGTTCCGGGTTCTCCGGGACGAGCTGCACGTGCGGTCGCTTCTCGTGGGTTCGCAGGCGGACTACAGCCCGACCGACACGCAGATGGGCTCGGACGTGACGTCCATGCACGGCTACTGGTCGCACCCGGCCTTCCCCGGCCGTCCATGGGACCCCGACAACTGGTTTGTGCGAAACCGCAGCATGACCGGGGCCCGCGATGAGTGGCACACACTGAACCGGATCGCCTTCTACCGTCGACCGGGCAGGCCGCTGGTCGTCGACGAGTACAACCATCCACAACCGAACACCTTCGGGGCGGAGGGCTTCGTGCTTGCGGCCGCCTACGGATCGCTCCAGGACTGGGACGGCATCGCGGGGTGGGCGTACCGGGAAGGTTGGGGATCCCAGTGGTTGTCGCAGGACGATTGGGCCAGGCCGGTGATCCGCAACTACTTCGCGCTCGACACCGACCCCGTGCGGCTGTTGAGCGCCTGGGTTGGGGCCGTGCTGTTCAGGCGGGAGGACGTGGAGCCTGGCGTGCGGCTGGTGACGGTTGGCTTCGCCGCGGAGCAGGCGCAGGAGATCGCCAGGTCCACGGACATCGGCCGCGCGCACGAG
>DASQGM010000284.1:0-19179 GCA_035632615.1 bacterium
GATCCGAGGTACGCGGTTACCGGTGAGCTCGCAGACGCGATCGAGCGCCTCCGCGGCGTCTCGCCCGCGTGGATCGGTGACGCGCAGGCGACGACGAACGTGATGGACCCCGGCATCAACCCGGTCTGGGACGGCGCCGCAGTCGTCGGGCCAGCGTTCACCGCCCGGTGTTACGCAAACAGCATCATCACGGTGCACAAGGCCCTGCTCGAGGCCCCGCCGGGGTCGGTGATCGTCGTGGACGGGGCGGGGGACTACACCGGCGCGCTGTTCGGCGAGATGATGGCTACCCAGGCCCGCGCGAACGGTGTGGCGGGGTTGGTGGCGGACGGCGCGGTGCGGGACCGGGACGCGCTGCGCGGCCTCGGATTCCCCGTGTTCGCCCGCGCGGTCACGCCGCGCGTCGGATCGAACCGGCGGGTCGGCACAACGCAGGAGGACGTCGTGTGCGGCGGCGTCGTCGTACGCCCGGGCGACCTGATCGTGGGAGGCGCGGACGGGGTCGCCGTGATCCCGCGCGCGCGTCTGGCCCAGGTGCTGGGGGCGGTGGACGCGGTTGCGAAGAAAGAGGCGGAGATGCGCGCGCGGATGCAGCGCGGCGAGGTGCTCGCCGACATCTTGGGCATGCGCGCCCTGATCTACCCCAGGTAGGCCGTGCCCCCGCTGCTCGCAGGCGCCTGCGAACTCGAAATTACGCCCCCGCTGGACGTGCCGCTCGGCAGCGGGTTCAACCCGCCCCAGGTCATCGGCGTCGCGGATCCGCTGTATACCCGCGCGCTCGTCTTCGCCCAGGGCAGCGAGCGGGTCGCGCTGACGTGCAGTGACATCTTGGCGGTTGATCCGCAACTGGCCCGCGACGTGCGCGAGCGCGTCTCGACGCGAACGCGGATTCCCGCCGACCACGTGATGATCGCGGCGACCCACACGCATTCGTGCGGCGGGCGCCTCCAGCCGTCCCGCGGGAACGGCGACCCGGTGCTCATCGAGATGCTCGCGCGGCAGATCGCGTCGGCCGTCGCCGTCGCGGAACAGCGGCTCGCTCCGGCCTCACTGGCGGTGGGGGCGGCGCCGGTCCACGGCGTGAGCCAGAACCGGCGGGATCCGGATGCGCCGATCGACCAGATGCTGCGGGTGCTGCGCGTGGACGGTCGGGACGGCCTGTTGGCGGCGCTGACGACGTTTGCGTGCCATCCCACGCTCGTGGGCCACGACCGTCCCGTGCTGAGCGCGGACTTCCCCGGGGTACTCGTGCGCACGATCCAGGCCGTGTGCGGAGGCACAGTCGTCGTGCTGCCCACGAACGGCGCGTGCGGCGACGTCAACCCGATCGCGGCCGGTGCCGACGGCCTCGAGGCCGCGCGGTGGGTCGGGCAGATCCTCGGCAGTACGGCGGCCGCCGTCCTCGCCCGGCTCCACCCGGCGGGACAGACGCTTCGCGCCGACAACACTCGGTGGGGTCTCAGCCTGCTGGTCGAGGCGGACACAGGAGTGCGGATCGTCCGTCCGATGCTCGGGGCCGCCAGCGCGATCATCCACGTGCCCTACAAGCAATTCGAGTCTGCGGAGGTGGCGACCAGCGCCGCCGCGGAGGCCGCACGCCGCCTCGCCGAGGCGGGCGTCGATGATGTCACGCTGGCGCGCTGGCAGGAGGGGCGCCCAGTTCCGGCCGAGGAGGAGGCGCGGGCGCCTCTCCCGGCCCGTGAAGCCCGACGGCGCTTCGCAAGCGAGTTGCTGCGGCGTCGTTCCGAAGTATGGGCGGCGCGCGTGGCCGCGCTTCAGGGCATCGTCGGAGCGTCGTCGAGGGCGATCGAGCTGCAGGCGATCCGGCTCGGCGCGGAGGCTGCGTTGCTGGCCGTGCCCTTCGAGCTCTTCAGCAGAGTTGGACTCGATATCCACGCCGAAAACCCGTTCCCGCATCTGTTCCTGATCGGCTACACGAACGATCTGGGTGGGTATCTCATGCCGGACGACGAGCACGCGCGAGGCGGATTCGAGGCGGGAATTACGTTCTATGGGCCCGGCGCGGCCGACGCGGTGCGGACGGGCGCCCTCGCTCTGCTCCGGACGCTCGCAGCCGGTGCCGCGGGGCGAGGCTAACTCGTTCCACCCGCACGCGGCGTGCGTACGCGCGCCTGACGGCTGCCGGCGGTTCCCTGCAGGAGCGGGAACCCCCGCGCGCGGAACTGCCTCCGGGGCGGTGACGCGTGCCCGCCCGACGGCGGCCGAGGCTGGAGGACTTGTGGAAGGCACCGTACTGTGGACGCCGACGCCGGAGGAGCGGGCCCGGGCGAACATCACCCGATACCTGGCGTGGTTGCGCGAGACGCGGGGCCTCGCGTTCGACTCCTACGACGCGCTGTGGCGCTGGTCCGTGACGGACCTCGAGGCGTTCTGGGCGTCGATCTGGGAGTTCTGCGGCGTGCGGGCTCGCCGCCCGTACGCGTGCGTGCTCGAGGAACGGCGCGTGTTCGCGGCCCGCTGGTTCCCCGGCGCGGAGCTCAACTACGCGGAGCACGCGCTGTCCCGGCGGGACGCGCACCCGGCGCTGGTGTTCGCGTCGGAGGGGCGTCCGCCTGCGACGATCACGTACGCCGAACTCTCCGGCAAGGTCGCGGCGGTCGCCGCCGGCCTCCGGCGGCTGGGCGTACGGCGCGGGGACCGCGTCGTCGCGTACCTGCCCAACATCCCCGAGACGGTGATCGCGTTTCTGGCCGCGGCGAGCCTCGGCGCGGTCTGGTCGAGTTGCTCACCGGAGTTCGGGACCCGGAGCGTGGTCGACCGGTTCCGCCAGATCGAACCCCGCATCTTGTTCGCCGTGGACGGCTACCGGTACGGCGGCCGGGAGTTCGACCGGCGTGAGGCGATCGGCGAGATTCAGCGCCAGCTTCCCACGCTCGAGACCACGATCCTCGTGCCCTACCTCGGCCAGGCCGGCGACGAGCCCGCCGCCGGCGTGCGGCCCTGGTCGGCGGTGATCGCCGGCGCGCCGGCCGCGGAGTGCTCGTTTGAGGCCGTGCCGTTCGACCACCCCCTGTGGGTGTTGTACTCATCCGGCACCACCGGGCTGCCGAAGGCGATCGTGCACGGTCACGGCGGCGTCCTGCTGGAGATGCTCAAGGTGTTGACGCTTCACCTCGATCTCGGGCCCGACGACCGGTTCTTCTGGTTCACGACGACCGGCTGGATGATGTGGAACTTCTTGATCAGCGGACTGCTGCTCGGCACGACGGTCGTGCTGTACGACGGGAGCCCCGCCTACCCGGACATGGGCGCGTTGTGGCGGCTGGCCGAGCAGACCGGGATGACCTACTTCGGCACGAGCGCGCCCTACGTGCTGGCGTGTCAGAAAGCCGGGGTGGAGCCGGCGCGCGACGTACAGCTCGACCGGCTGCGGGCGATCGGCTCGACGGGCGCGCCGCTCCCGCCGGAGGGATTTGCCTGGGTGTACGAGCACGTGAAGCGCGACCTGCTCCTGGGCTCGGTGAGCGGGGGGACCGATGCGTGCACCGCGTTTGTCCTGTCGTGTCCGCTCCTGCCCGTCCGCGCCGGGGAGATCCAGTGCCGCGGGTTGGGCGCCAAGATCGAGGCGTTCGATCCCGAAGGACGGCCGCTCGTCGATGAAGTCGGCGAGCTGGTCATCACCGAGCCGCTGCCGTCGATGCCGGTGGGTTTTTGGAACGATCCGGACAACCAGCGGTACCGCGCGAGCTACTTCGAGACGTACCCGGGCGTGTGGCGCCACGGCGACTGGATCAAGATCACCCGGGACGGGGGGTGCGTGGTGTACGGGCGGTCCGACTCCACGTTGAACCGCGCCGGCGTCCGCATGGGCACAAGCGAGTTCTACCGCGTGGTGGAGGACCTGCCGGAGGTGCTGGACAGCCTCGTGGTGGACACCGGCGAGTTGGCGCGGGAGGGACAGCTGCTCCTGTTCGTCGTGCTCCGGCCCGGCGTGGACCTCGACGCCGCGCTTCGCGATCGCATCATGGGGAAGATCCGACAGGAGCTGTCACCCCGGCACGTCCCGAACAAGATCTACGCGATCGCCGAGGTGCCGCGGACCCTCAGCGGCAAGAAGCTGGAGGTGCCGGTGAAGCGGATCCTCGCCGGGACGCCGCCCGAGCGCGCGGCGAGCGCGGGCGCGATGAGCAATCCCGCCTCCCTCGGGGTGTTCGTCGACCTCGCCCGCGGGGCGGGGCCGAAGCGCTGACCGCGTCAGCGGGACGCGCGCCGCGGACGTGATCTCGGCCGCCCCGCGGAACGGCGTGGTGCGCGGGCGGGAGCCAGCGAGAAGTGTGAGTGGAGCGCCAGCCACCGGCCGCCGCTCCGCATCAGGAACAGCGTGGCGCGGCCGGGGCGCGCGAACGTCGTGCCGTCTTCCCGCACGCCGCGGGACTCCCAGGGCACAACCACGCACACGCCCCGCGGCCCCCCGAGGCACCGCAGCTCGCCGAGCCTAAACTTGAATCCCGTGATCGCGGGCCAGATGCGCGACCACTGGCGGCGCTCGAGGGCCGCGCGGCCCGTCACGACCGTGGCGTACGTGCCGAACGCTACGACGTCCGGGGCGAACATCGCGCGCGCCGCCGTGAAATCCACGGCTCGGACATGTGCCTCGAACGTCCGCAGCCAACGCCGAACCGTCCTCGCGACGTGAGCGGAAGCAGGCATGGCGTATCGTTCGCGGCGGGAGAGCCGGTTCTCCTCGCGCCGGACCCGTTGGAAGGGTTTCTGCAGGCCCTCGCGGCAGGGGGCGCCCCGTCGCGCCGCCGAAACAATCACGGTACGGATTCGATCATCCCGGGAGTCGCCGCATGCACCCTGCAGTTGCCAAGGTCGACCACATCGCGTCGGGCCCGACGCCGCGTCCCGCGAAGTGGGCGAAGGTCATCGATCACACCCGCTGCGTCGGTTGCCACGCCTGCACCGTGGCGTGCAAGTCGGAGAACGAGGTCCCGCTCGGGGTCACGCGCACATACGTGAAGTCCGTCGACGTCGGGGTGTTTCCCCAGGCGCGCCGCGCGTTCCAGGTCACCCGCTGCAACCAGTGCGACGACGCCCCGTGCGCGACCGCGTGTCCGACGTCGGCGATGTTCGTGCGTCCGGACGGGATCGTCGACTTCGACAAATCGATCTGCATCGGCTGCAAGGCCTGCATCGCCGCGTGCCCGTACGACGCGATCTTCATCAACCCCGAGGATCATGCGGCGGAGAAGTGCAACTTCTGCGCCCACCGGCTCGACGTCGGGCTCGAGCCGGCGTGCGTCGTGGTCTGTCCGACCGAGGCGATCCTCGTCGGTGACCTGAGCGACCCGACCTCCCGGGTCGCCCAAATTGTTCATCGCGAGCCCGTCACGGTGCGCCGGCCGGAGAAGGACACGCAGCCCAAGCTGTTCTATCGCGGGGCGCACCAGGCGACGCTCGATCCGCTCGCCGCGCGGCGCCCCGACGGCGGCCTGTACATGTGGAGCGAGCAGGGGACCGGGCCGGGCGACGTGCCGGCCGGCGTCGCGGCGCCGTGGAACAACACGTCGGCGGCGGCGCTCCTCAGCTACGATGTGCCCCACACCGCGCCGTGGCACTGGCGGGTCAGTCTGTACACGTGGACCAAGGGCATCGCCGCGGGGACGTATCTCGTGCTCCTGGGGCTGCTGCTCGGCGGCGTCGTCTCGTGGAGCAGCGCCCTGTGGGTGTGGGTGGCGCCGGTCGTCTGCGGCGTGGCGCTCGCCGCGACCGGCGGCCTCCTCGTCGCCGACCTGAAGCATCCCGAGCGGTTCTACCTGATCTTCACGCGCCCTCAGTGGGGGAGCTGGCTGGTGCGCGGCGCCTTCATCATCGCGGCGTATTCTCTCGTGCTCGCGCTGCACTTCGTCGGCAGCTTGTTCGGGTGGCGCGATCTGCAGCGGGCGCTGGGCGCGCCGGGCGCGGTGCTCGCCGTGCTGTGCGCGGTGTACACCGCCTACCTGTTCGCGCAGGCAAAGGCGCGCGACCTCTGGCAGAACCCGCTGCTGCCGCTTCACCTGCTGCTGCAGGCGCTGATCGCCGGGGCGGCCATCCTGCTGCCGTTCGCCGGCCGGCTGGAGCCGGCCGCGGTGCCGCCGCTGCTCGGGATCGTCGGAGCCGCGAGCCTCGCGCACCTGCTGCTGGTGCTGGGGGAGACGACGCTCCCGCACGGGACCGCCCACGCGCGCCTCGCGGTGCGCGAGATGACCGCCGGCCGCTTCCGGACGGTGTTCTGGACCGGCGTCGGGCTCGGCGCGCTCGCCGTGCTCGTCGCCGCGGCCGTTCTCGGCGTCCTGGCGACGCCGATCGCGGGAAGCGCTGCCGCGGTCGCCGCGCTGGCGCTCGTCGGGTTGCTCGCGTACGAGCACGCGTACGTGCAGGCCGGGCAGTGCGTGCCGCTTGCCTAGGGGGGACGGAATGGATACGAAGGCGCTGAACCAGCGGGTGAGCGCGGCGCGGCGCGACGCCGAGGCGCGGGGCGAGACGTTCTACCCGGGGCCGAGCCGGATCCACCTCGCGTCGTTCCCCCCGAAGGAGCGGTGGGACGACTGGGTCGAGCTCGACTCCAAGGCGTGGCCGGGCCGGCGGGTCGAGAAGCGGTACATGCTGGTGCCGACCACCTGCTTCAACTGCGAGTCGGCCTGCGGTCTCCTCGCCTACGTGGACCGGGAGACGCTGCAGGTGCGGAAGTTCGAAGGCAACCCCGAGCATCCTGGGTCGCGCGGCCGGAACTGCGCCAAGGGGCCGGCGACGCTCAACCAGATCACCGACCCCGACCGGATTCTGTACCCGTTGAAGCGGGCCGGCAGGCGGGGCGAGGGCAAGTGGGTCCAGGTGAGCTGGAACGAGGCGCTCGACGACATCGCCGCGCGCATCCGCCGCGCGATCACCGAAGGACGCGGGAACGAAGTGATGTACCACGTCGGCCGGCCCGGCGAGGACGGGTTCACGGAGCGTGTGCTCGCCGCGTGGGGCGTGGACGGGCACAACAGCCACACCAACGTCTGTTCCAGCGGCGGCCGGGCCGGCTACCATTTCTGGATGGGCGTGGACCGGCCGAGCCCAGACCACGCCAACGCCCGCGTGATGCTGCTCGTCAGCAGCCACCTCGAAGCGGGCCACTACTTCAACCCCCACGCCCAGCGCGTGATCGAAGCGAAACAGCAGGGGGCCAAGCTCATCGTGTTCGACACGCGGCTGTCGAACACGGCGACGCACGCGGACCATTGGATCGCGCCGCATCCCGGCTCCGAGGCGGCGATCCTGCTGGCGATCGCGAGCTACCTGATCCGGCGCGGTCTCTACGACCGCGAGTTCGTGCGGCGTTGGTGGAACTGGGAGGAGTACCTCGCGTGCGAGCACCCGGAGCGGCCGGCGACGTTCGAGACGTTCGAGGAGATCCTGCGCGGGCTCTACGCGTCGTACACGTTCGAGTTCGCGTCCCAGGAGTCGGGGGTGGACGCGGCAGCGCTCGAAGACGTGGCGCGCACGGTCGCGTCGGCCGGCACGCGGCTCTCGACCCACACGTGGCGCAGCGCCGCTGCCGGCAACCTGGGCGGGTGGCAGGTGCCGCGGACCCTGTTCCTGCTCAACGCGTTGCTGGGCGCCGTGGCGACGGAAGGCGGCACCTACCCGAACGCGTGGAACAAGTACGTGCCGAAGCCGATCTACGTCCCGCCGCACCCGACGACCTGGAACGGCCTGACCTGGCCGATCGAGTACCCGCTCGCGATCAACGAGCTCTCGTTCCTGCTGCCGCATCTCCTGAAGGACGGGCGGGGGCACCTGGAGGTGTACTTCACCCGCGTCTACAATCCGGTCTGGACGAATCCCGACGGCTTCTCGTGGATCGAGATGCTGACCGACGAGCGGCTCGTCGGCTGTTCGGTCGCGCTCACGCCGACCTGGAACGAGACCGCGTTCTTCGCGGACTACGTGCTTCCGATGGGGCACGGGCCCGAGCGCCACGACCTGCACTCCTACGAGCAGTACGACGGTCAGTGGATCGGGTTCCGCCAGCCGGTGCTGCGCGCGGCGCGGGAGCGCCTCGGGGAGCGTGTGACGGACACGCGCCAGACGAACCCCGGGGAGGTCTGGGAGGAGAACGAGTTCTGGATCGAGCTGTCGTGGCGGATCGATCCCGACGGGTCGCTCGGGATCCGCAAGTACTTCGAGTCCCAGCGCGAGCCCGGCGCCCGGCTCGCCGTGGACGAGTACTACGCGCACATCTTCGAGCACTCCGTGCCGGGCCTCCCGGAGCGCGCCGCGGCGGAGGGACTCACGCCGCTCGGCTTCATGCGCCGGTACGGCGCGTTTGAGATCACGCGCAAGGTCGGCGCGCTGTACGAAACGCCCGTGCCGCTCGCGGAGTTGCAGGACGTCCACGTGAGCCGGTTCGGCCGCGCCTACACCCGCGCGGCGAAGCCGCCCGATCCCAACATCGTGCCGCTCGGGAGCCCGGAGCCGGATGCCGAGGGGCGGCGGCCGGTCGGCGTCCGCGTGGACGGGGAGATCCTGCGCGGGTTTCCGACGCCCTCGGGGCGGCTGGAGTTCTACTCGCGCACGCTCGTCGAGTGGGGTTGGTCCGAGTGCGCCCTGCCGACGTACCTGCGCAGCCACGTCCATCCCGGCGCGCTCGAGCACGACCAGATGGTGCTGATCTCGACGTTCCGCCTGCCGGTGCAGATCCACACGCGCAGCGCGAACTCGAAGTGGCTCGACGAGATCGCCCACACGAACCCGCTCTGGATCCACCCGCGGGACGCGGACCCGATGCGCCTCCGCACCGGCGATCTCGTGCGCGTCGAAACCGAAATCGGCCACTTCGTCGTGAAGGCGTGGGTCACCGAAGGCATCCGCCCGGGGGTCGTTGCGTGCAGCCATCACATGGGCCGGTGGAAGGTCCAGGGCGCGGGTCAGCGCCAGGCGATGGCGACGGTCACGCTCGGCCGGGCTGAGGACCGGTGGGAGTTGCGCCGCGAGCGCGGCGTGGCGCCATACGCCTCCGTCGATCCCGACACGTTGCGGATTTGGTGGACCGACGTGGGCGTGCACCAGAACCTGACGTTTCCTGTGCATCCGGACCCGATCTCCGGCCAGCACTGCTGGCACCAGGCGGTGCGCGTCCGGCCGGCCGGGCCCGGCGACCGCTACGGGGACATCGCGGTCAGCACGCAGCGGGCGCATGAGGTGTATGCGAAGTGGCTTGCGCTGACCAAGCCCGCCGAGCGGCACTCGCCGGATGGGACGCGCCGGCCGTACTGGTTGATGCGGCCGCTCCGGCCGTCCCGGGACGCATACCGCCTGCCGGACCGGAGGACGCCCGAGCCCGCGCCGGTCGCCGGCGAGTGACGCCGCGGAGGCCCACCCCAGGGCTTCCGGACACCGGAGGGCGAGGCGCAGGCGGTCCGGTCGAATCCGTCGCCGAGGCGGTGGAGGGCGCGCCCGCGTGCAGCTTCGCGCGGGCCCCCGTTCCGCCGCGATGATGGAGCTGTGGCGCGCGCTCGGGGCGCTCGGCGAGGCTCCGGGCCCGGAACAGATCCGTCTCGCCCAGATCCTTGGGCTGCCCGGGCGGCCCGAGCCGCACGAGTACACCGAAATTTTCGTTCTACACCTCTATCCGTACGCGTCGGTGTATCTCGGCGGCGACGGCATGCTCGGCGGAGAGGCCCGGGATCGCATCGCGGGATTCTGGCGGGCGCTCGGACGCGTGCCGCCGGTTGAGCCCGATCACTTGACCACGCTGCTCGCCCTCTACGCCACGCTGGGGGAGCACGAAAACGCCGAGCGCGAACCGGCGCGTCGGGTGCTCCTGGCCGAGAGCCGCAAGGCGCTCCTGTGGGAACACCTCGCCTGCTGGCTGCCGATGTACCTCGACAAGCTCCGGGAGATCGCGTCGCCGTGCTACCGCGCGTGGGGGGAGATGCTCGGCGAAGCGCTTTGGGAAGCGCTCGCCCAACCGGGCCGCCCAGACGCGCTGCCGCTTCACCTGCGGGAGGCGCCGTCACTCCCCGACCCCCGGCAGGTCGGCGCCGGGGCCTTCCTCCAGGGTCTGCTCGCGCCCGTGCGCAGCGGGGCGCTCTTGGTGCGCGCCGATCTTGCGCGGGCCGCCCGCGACACCGAACTGGGGCTTCGAATTGGAGAGCGGCGGTTCATGCTCGACGCATTGCTGTCCCAGGACGCGCCGCGGACGCTCGCCTGGCTCGAGGCGGAGGTGCGCGCGTGGATCCCCAGGCACCTGGCGCACCGGGACGCCGTCGGCGTCATCGCGGAGTTCTGGGCGGCGCGGGCCGAGACCGCAGCGGACCTGCTTGCGCGGCTCGCTGCCGAGGGGCCCGATTGATGGTCTCGGGTGGCGGCACCTCGGAGCCGCTCCCGGCGCGATTCACGTAACGATCGGAGGCGTGCCGTAACGATGGGTTACCCGGTCACGCCCAGGTACGTGCGCAGCGCCGCCTCGAACTTTCGGAACGCGTCGCGCCACGTGGCCCGGTGCGTGAACAGGTGGGTTTCCCCAGGGTAGTAGTGGGTCTCGAACCTCTTGCCGTGCCGCACGCAATCTTCCACGATCAGGTCCAGCTGCTCGAACGGTACCGCCGCATCGGCCGTGCCGTGGAAGTTGATGAGCGGCGCCCGCATGCGCTCGACGAGATGCCGGGGCGACGCGTTGCGCCAGACAGCCGGCGACTCCGCGCGGGTACCGCGGGCCCGTCCCAGGAAGTAGTCGTACGGCGGCCGGTACGCTTCCTTGGCCCACGCCATCCACCGGCCGAAATCCCAGAGGCCCGCGAAGTTGATCCCGAGCGCAAACGTCTCCGGCGACCGGCACAACGACGCGAGCGTGAGCCACCCGCCGTAGCTCAGTCCCCAGATACCGACGCGCTCGGGATCCACGAACGGAAGGTTCTTAAGGTGCTCGCCCGCGCGCACGCAATCTTGGCACTCGAGGACCCCGAGACCGCCCGAGTTGCCCTGTTCGAACGCGCGGCCGTACCCGATGCCGCCCCGGTAGTTGACGAGGTAGGACACGACGCCGAGTCCGGTCAGCCAGAGCGACACCGCGTAGTGGAACGCGTACGCTTCGAGCGGCGGAAACCCTTCGCGCATCTGGCGCATGCCGCCCCCGTGGACGTATACGAGCGCGGGGTAGCGCCGCCCGGGCTCGAGCGGTTCCGGGGTCAGCAGGTATCCCGGGATCTCCCAATCGTGCGCGCCCCGGATCGTCGTCGCCTTCGGCAGCGGGAACCGCCCGGGGTCGACCCCGGGCGGCATCGCCCCGACGACCCGCCGCATCTCCTTGCCGGCGCGGTCCACGATCCAGATCTCGGGCGCGTGGTGGACGGTGCTGTGCTTGAACGCGACCCGGTCTCCCCAGGGCGACCATTCGGGCTCCACGCTCGTGCCGGACGCGCCGGTGACCTGCCGGATCTCCCCCGTCGTCAGGTCGGCGCTGAACAGATGGCGCTGCCCCAGGTTGACGCGGTTCGTGGAGAAGATGACTTCCCGCCCGTCCGGGCTGATCCGCGGGCGGTCCAAGACGTGCCCAACGTCCTCGGCCGCGCCTCCGGTGAGCGCCCGCAGGGTCCCGGTTTCGGTGTCGAGCAGGTAGAGGTGCCACCATCCTTCGTGCCGCAGCACGAGGATGGCGCGCCGGCCGTCGGGGTGCGGCTGGGGCGCGAAATCTGCGCCCAGCCCATCGGGTTCCTCGGCGCGGTGCAGCCGCCGCACCTGGGGAGGCCTGTCGTCCGCGGTCACGTCCAGGAGGTGCCACTCCCGGGCGGTATACGGAACGGAGGCGCGCACGAACAGGAGCCGCCCCGGACGGAGCCACACGGCGGGTCCCTCGAGCTCTTCGGTGTGTGAGCGCCACAAGACGCGTCCCGACACCGTGACGACGGCGAGATCCCAATGTGCTCCGTCCTTCACCGTGACGGCAAGCATCCGTCCGTCGGGCGACCACGCGAGCGGGGGATCCTGCCCCAGGGCGCGCACCGGCCAGGGCAGCGCGAGCGCGTGGAGCGACGGGCCGTGGAGATCGAGCGTCCACACCTTCCCGCCGGCGTTGAACGCCAGCAGCGAGCCGCGGAACGCCCAGGCGAGCGCCGTGGCGGGGTCGGGACCGGTGTATGCCGCCGCGGACGCCCACCTGCCGCCCGGGCCCGACGATCCTCCGTGCGGCCGCGCCAGGAACAGGCGGTCGTCTTGGACGTAGCCGATCGCGCCGTCTGGCGCCCACGCGAACGCGGTGACCGGCGCGTCCCCTTCTGAGATCTGCGCCGTGTCCCCGGTGTCCGGCGACACGACCCGCAGCGTGAACCGGCCGCCGTCGTCGTGGATGAAGCCGATCGACCGGCCGCCGGGCGACCACGCGTGCCCGGCTGTGAACGTGATCCCGAGCGCCTGATCGAGCGTCAACGCGGGGTGGGGCATCGCCGGTCGCCTCCTCGTGGTCACGGGCGTGCGGGATTACTTCGGCGCAGGTGGTGCGCTACACCTCGGGCACTGCTCGCTTCGCGGTGGCGACGCGATGACGGACCCCGGACCCGCCGCCAGGAGTCGCGGTTCCGCCGTTTCTCCCGCCGGGGGACGTCCCGGACCTGGGTCAGGCTCCCGCCGCGACCGGCGTCTCCAGGACGCCAAGACCGGTGATCTCGACACGGACGACGTCGCCGGGGCGCAGCCATCGCGGGGGCTTGCGTGCGTATCCGACGCCGCTCGGCGTGCCGGTCGCGATGATGTCCCCGGGTTCGAGCGTCAGCACGCGGGAGACATACGCGATCAGGTACGCGACCGTGAAGATCATGATGCTCGTGCTGGCCTCCTGCATGCGCTCGCCGTTCACATCTACCGTGAGCGTCAGCGCCTGCGGATCCGAAATCTCGTCGCGCGTCACGAGCGCCGGGCCGAGCGGGCCGCTGCGGTCGAAGTTCTTGCCGAGCATCCACTGCGACGTCCGGCGCTGATAGTCCCGGATCGACAGGTCGTTGAACGGCGTGTAGCCGGCGACGTGCTGCAGCGCACGGGCTTCGGGGATGTCGCGCCCGCCCGTTCCGATGACCGCCGCGAGCTCGCCTTCGAAATCCACCTGCGTGCTCGCGCGGGGCATCATGTAGGGCTCGCCGGGGCCGAGCAGGCTGTGGGGAAACCGTCCAAAGAAGATCGGGAGCTCCGGGGGTTCGCTGCCGCCCTCGCGCGCATGCTCCGCGTAGTTCCGGCCGACGCAGAGGATCTTCGGCGGGGACGGGACCGGCGGGAGCAGCCGCACGTCCCCACGCCGCCACGCGACCCCGTCCGCCTCCAGGGCGCGGGCGCCTTCTTTCGTGGAGAGGCGCGCCTCCGCTTCGGCGGTCACCTCGCGGGCGAGCGCGAGCGCTTCATCGCCGCCCGCGAGCACCTGGCGCATCGACGGGGGCAGCAACGCGCGGGCGCGGGCCCCCGGGCGCGCCGCGCCGCGCGCCGCGTAGTGCGCCTGCGCGGCGGCGGTCAGGTCCACGATCCACTCTCCCGACAGCGCCCCGATCCGGGTCCTCCCGCGCGACGCAAACGTCACCAACAGCATTTCTGCACCTCCGGGGATGGCGGTCGGTCGCATGCGCCGCACGGCCGCCGCCGTCGTGTGGCGGGCCGGAGCCGGCCCGCCCGCGTCCGGTCCGTCCAGAGAAGAGTTGGCGTTGGGCGCGGCGCGTCCCTGCCGCTTGACACGCGGCCGCGCGGCGGGTAGTCTGTAACTGTAATGATTACAAATAAGAATTCAGTACGGACTAGGTTGTCGGGGCGGAGACACGCCGGTTCGCGCCGCGCGGCGGCGGACCGGGCGTGGACGGCACTGCGGCGCACCCTGGCCGCCCGCGGCGGGCGGCTCACGCCGCAGCGGATGGCGATCTACGAAGCGGTCGTCGGCAGCACCACGCACCCGAGCGTCGAGACGGTCTGGGACGAGGTGCGGCGGCGGTTCCCTGGCATCAGCCCGGCCACCGTGTATGCGGCGCTCGGCCTGTTCGCCGACCTCGGCATCGTGCAGGAGATCGGCGGGCCGGTCCGGCGCTACGACGGCCAGGCCGAACGGCACGTGAACCTGGTCTGTCAGCGGTGCGGGGAAGTGCTCGACGTTCCGGACCCGCGCGTCCACGCGATCGAACGCGCGGTCGCGTCGCGCTCGGGCTTTCAGGTGCGATCGGTTCGGTTCGAACTCCACGGGGTCTGTCCTCGCTGCCGGCGGCGTCGGGTCCCCGCACAGGAGGCAGGGGCATGACGCGCGACGATCCGGAAGACCGGGTGGCGGTGGCGGACCCGAACCCTCCGCACGCGTGGCCCGCCGACCTGCGCGCACAGCAGCACAGTTCCGGGTATCTCCTGAAGGTGGTGCAGCCCGCGCTTCTCGGTCTGATGGACGGGTCCATCTCGACGCTCGCGCCGTTGTTTGCAAGCGCGTTTGCCACGCGCAATCCGCACACGGCGTTCCTGGTCGGCGGCGCGGCGGCGGTCGGCGCCGGGATCAGCATGGGGTTTGCGGAGGCGCTCTCCGACACCGGCGCGCTGACCGGCCGGGGCAACCCCGTCATCCGCGGGTCGATCACCGGGATCGCCACGCTGATCGGTGGCATGATGCACGCGCTCCCGTTCTTGATCCCGCATTTGGGCGCTGCGCTCGCGCTGGCCTACCTGGTCGTGGGAATAGAGCTCGTGACGATCGCGTTCATCCGGAACCGCTACTTCGCCATGAACTTCTGGTTCTCGGTGCTCCAGGTCGTCGTCGGCGGGGGCTTGGTGTTCCTCGCGGGGATCCTGATCGGCCGGTCGTGACGGCTCCCGCCGCCGGGTGCCGCGCGCTAGGCTGGGATGGATGGAGGCTGGCCCGGTGTGTCGAGGGCGTCGAGGTGGATCCGGCTGTTCGTGTAGTCGACGACCGCGCCGGTGTCGCGCCGGCGGATCCTGGACAGCGACGCCGTATCGATCGTGATCGCGCGCAGGCGGGCCGGGGGCGCTCCGACGACGCGCGCGATCAAGGCCCGGATCGGGTCGGCGTGGGACACGATCACGACGGTCTCGTCCGCATGGAGCGCCGCGAGCCGCTCCATTCCGGCCCACATGCGCTCCGCCATCTCCTCGACCGATTCGACCCCGGGGACGCGCGCGCCGCGCGACACGGCCTCGACGCCGTCGCGAAACCGCTCGCGGATCTCGGCTGCCGGTAGTCCCTGCCACGCGGCGTACCCCCGCTCGAGAAACGCGACCTCCGTGGCGACCGCGAGCCCGTGCCGCCGCGCGATCAGTTCCGCCGTTTCCTGCGCGCGCTCGAGCGGACTGGACGCGACCATCCGGATCGGGAGCGCGGCGAGCCTCGACGCGACCGCGGCCGCCTCGCGCCGACCGTCGGGGTTCAGCGAGATGCCGGCAAGCCGTCCGGCCAGACGATGCGCAACGTTCCAATCCGTGACGCCGTGGCGGACGAGATAGACGACGGTGGGCACACGGGGGAATTCGCCCGCGCGGGATGGAAGTCTTGCATCGGAATGCCCGCCGGGAGGTTCGGATGCTCCAGAACCCGCTGAAGGAACGGCTCCGCCGCGGCGACGCGGTGCTCGGCACGATCGTGTCGTTGCCCTCCCCCGAAGTCGTCGAGATCGTGGGTCTCGCCGGATACGACTGGGTGCTGCTCGACATGGAGCACGGGCCCCTCACATCCGAGACGCTTCAGGCGATGGTGCGGGCGTGCCGCGCCGTCGGCGTCACTCCGATCGCGCGCGTTCCGGACCACCGGCCGAAGCAGATCTTGCAGGTGCTCGACGTGGGCTGCGTCGGGGTGATGGTCCCGCAGATCGAGACGCCGGAGCAGGCCGTCGCGGCCGTGGCGGCGACCAAGTACGCGCCGGAGGGAACCCGGAGCCTCGCCGGAGGCACCGCGGCGTCCTCCTGGGGCGCGGTGTCGCTCGGGGACCACGTGACGACGAGCAACGCGGTCGTC
Organism: bacterium; assembly: GCA_035632615.1. GTDB lineage: Bacteria > Sysuimicrobiota > Sysuimicrobiia > Sysuimicrobiales > Segetimicrobiaceae > JAJPIA01. The sequence goes on from DASQGM010000284.1 coordinate 15,968, forward strand.
ATCAACGTGCTGCAGATCGAGACTCGGCAGGGGCTGGCCGCGGTCGAACAGATCGCCGGGGTCCCCGGCGTGGACGTGTTGTTCATCGGGCCGTCGGACCTGTCGCAGAGCCTCGGGTACCCGGGCCGGCCCGACCACCCCGAGGTGCAGGCGGCGATTCGCCGTATCGTGGAGACGGGCCGCCGAGCCGGCGTGGCCGTGGGGATCCTGGCGTTGACGCCTGAGGATGTTCGTACCTACCATGCGCTGGGCGCGACCATGTTCGTCGACAGCGCGACCCGGCTGTTCCTGCGGGCTGCGCAGGCGCAGGTGACAGGGCTGCGGGAGGCCGCTGCGTCCGTAGGCGCGCGACCCCGCGGGGATCGGTGACGCGTTGACTGGTCGGCTCGACTACCACGATCCGTTCCACGAGTTCGCCGGGCGGCTGACCGAGGCGCTTGAGGACAACCATCTGGTCGTGTCCGGGTACGCGTTCTTCGTGGACGTGGACCACATGAGCCGCGAGTACCGGTACGTCGTCCACCTGGAACAGGAGCCGTCGGCGGATACCCCGCAAACCTTCGCGTGGCCGTGGGCGGAGTTGCGGTTTCTTGTGGACGCGCTCTCGTTCGGACGACACATCGCCGAGTACGACGAGGGCGTGGAGTTCTCGCGCACCGTGCACGAAGAGGTGCAGGTCTTCGGCGAACTGCTGACGGAGGTCACGATGGACCGGCTGCTCGTGCCGCCGGACGTCGTGGGACTCCGCCGGGCGATCATGCCGGTATCTCCAGACCCCGGCGTGCCGAGCATCAGCCTGCAGCAGCACTTCTCGACGGAGGACGCGGCGCCGATGTACAGCGCGCGCGTGCAGTCCAGCGTCGTCCTCAAAGAGGACGAACTGGTGGACGCGGACCGGCCGCGCAAGATCGCCGCCGCGGTGGCGGCGATTCTCACCGCGCTCCAGTCTCTCCGGCTGGCCGCCGAGGGCGCGCCGCTGCCCCCGTCGGAGTAGAGCCCCCGCGGTGCGCGAGGCCGGCGGCGGAGGCGGCCCGAGGGGCGATGACGCGTTCATGCGTTTGGCGCTCGCCGAGGCGGCGGCCGCCGCGCAGCTCGGCGACGTGCCGATCGGGGCGGTGGTGGTCCGCGACGGCCGCGTGCTCGCGCGCGCGCACAATCGCCGGGAGGTCGACCGGGACCCGCTGGCGCACGCGGAGGTGCTGGCGCTGCGCGAGGCCGCGCGGCACCTGGGCGGCTGGCGGCTCATCGGGTGTACGCTGTACGTCACGCTTGAACCCTGCGCAATGTGCGCGGGCGCGATGGTGCAGGCGCGGCTGCCCCGGCTGGTGTACGGCGCGACCGATCCAAAGGCCGGCGCGGCGGGGAGCGTCGTGGATCTGCTCCGAGACGCCCGGTTTCCCCATGTGGTCGAGGTGACGGGCGGAGTTTGCGCCGAGGAGTGCGGCGCCGCGCTGCGGTGCTTCTTTGACGGGCTGAGAACTCGTCCGTCCTAGGACGAGGGACCCGGCGGCTTCGGCACAGAACGGTGTCACAGGACCGCGCCCACGGTGTGGGCGAAAGGAGTGCCGATGCCCCTCTTGCTGCGAGAGTCGCACCTCCACCAGCTCCTCACCATGCGCGCGTTGATCCCACTCATGGAACAGACCCTGGCCGCGTTCAGCGCCGGCGGGGCGGTGCAGCCGCTCCGGCCCGTGGTCCCGGTCGACGCGCACCGTGGGTTCCTCGCGGTGATGCCCGCGTACCTGGTGACACAGGAGGCGATCGGGCTCAAGGCGGTCGCCGTGTACCCCGACAATCCGGCACGGGGGCTGCCGTCGCACCTCGCGACCATCCTTCTGCTCGACGCCGCGACGGGGGTGTTGCTCGCCGTGATGGACGGGCGCCTGATTACGGAGATGCGCACGGCCGCGGTGTCGGCGGCCGTCACCGCGAAGCTGGCCAGCCGTCCCGTGCGCACGCTCGCGCTGTTGGGGGCCGGGGTCCAGGCGCACAGCCACCTGCACGCGCTGCGGGAGATCGCGTCCCTGGACGAGGTGCGGGTGTGGAGCCGCACCGGCGACGCCGCCGAGCGGTTCGCGGCGGAGATGCGCGAGCGGCTGCGCCTCCGCGTGGTGGCCAGCGGGTCTCCGCGCGACGCGATCCGTGGCGCGGACGTGATCTGCACGGTGACATCGAGCCGGGCGCCGGTGCTCGAGGGCGCGTGGCTCGAGCCCGGCGTGCACATTAACGCCGTCGGGGCGGCCCGGCCGGACTGGCGCGAACTCGACACCTACGCGGTGTCGCGGTCGCAGCTGTTCGTGGACTCGCGGGCGAGCGCGGTGGTGGAGGCGGGCGATCTGGTGATGCCGGTGCGGGCCGGCGAGCTCACCGCGGCCCACGTGCAGGCGGAGGTGGGCGAAGTGTTCGCCGGCATGCACCCCGGGCGGACCGGTCCCGACGAAATCACGTTGTTCGAGTCCGTCGGCCTGGCGGTGGAAGACGTCGCGGCGGCTAGGCTCGCCTACGAGCACGCCCTCGCGCGCGGCATCGGCGACAAGATCTCTTTGGAGTAACGGACGAAGCCGCGGCCCCAACGGGTGGCGCTTCCGTGGGTACCCGTTGGGGCCGAAACCAGCGTCTGGCGTGGCGCCTTCCCGTGAGGTGCACTATCCTGTGTCCCCGAACCGCTTGATGTCCTCCGGGCCTGCCTTGGTCGAGATCTTTCCCGCTCCCTGCACCAGCTCCCGGATCTGGTCGACGACGTCGGGGTTCGCGAGCGTGGTGACGTCTCCCGTGTCCATGCTGTTGGAGATCGCGGCGAGGACGCGGCGCATGATCTTGCCGGAGCGGGTCTTCGGCATGTCCGGGACGATGTACACCGCCTTGGGACGTGCGATCTTGCTGATCGCCGTTTCGATCGCGCGGATGACCTTCTCCTTAATGTCGCCGTCAGCCGCGACCCCCGCTCTCAGCGAGATGTACACCTCGGGGACCCGGCCCTTGAGCTCGTCGACGACGGGCACGACCGCCGCCTCCGTCACGCCCGGCACGGTGAGGCAGGCCGATTCCAGCTCCTTGGTCCCCAGCCGGTGGCCGGCGACGTTGATCACGTCGTCGACGCGGCCCAGGATCCGATAGTACCCGTCGGCCGCCTGCGTCGCGCCGTCGCCCGCGAAGTACGGCCAGTCACGCCAGTCTTTGCTGTTCTTGTTCTTGCAGTACTTCGAGTAGTA
>DASQGM010000285.1:0-6476 GCA_035632615.1 bacterium
TTCATGACCTTGACGCGCGCGTTGATGTAGGGAAAGTCGCCCATCGGCCTCGAGGTCAGCGGCTGCGGGGGCTCACGCGCCCCACAGCACCTCCGCCACCCTGGAGACGAGCTCACGCCGCGCGCGGGCGAGCCGGCCTGGCAGCATGTTCTCAATGATCGCCCGCCCGTCCTCGCTCACAAGGCGGACCCCGTCCCGCACGCCGGGGGCTTCTCGTACCTCCGCGTCGAGGCCGAGCTCCCGAACGGCCTCGCGGGCCGCATCCGTGTCCCCGGGGGAGACTTCCACCGCGACGCGCCCGCCGGACACCCCGTGCGCCGCCTCCCGCAGCAGGGCGCGGATCATCGCCCGCCGGCGCGCCGGATCGGCCGCGGCGGACCGCAACGCCGCCTCCGCGCGCTCGAACACCGCGCGGATCCCCTCGTCCTTCGCCGCGAGCACGAGCGCCGCCGCTCGCAGGCTGGCGGTGCTGGTAGCGCGGGCGCGCTCCTGCGCGCGCTCGCCCTCCAGGCGGTGCCGGCCCACCGCCAAGATCTCCTCGGCCTCGCGGCGCGCGGCCGCAAGGATCTCCTCCGCGCGCGCCCGGGCCTCGCCGAGGGCCTTGTCCTTCTCGGCCTTCGCCTCCCGTTCGAGCAGCTGGCTCAGCTCGGATCCCATGAGATCGCTCGACCCCAGGATCGGGCTACAGCTTCCCGTACAGGAAGAACGCCATTACGAACCCGAAGATGACCAGCGTCTCCGGGAGCACGAACAGGACCAGCATCAGTCCGAACATCTCCGGGCGCTCGGCGATAACCCCCGCCGCCGCACCCAGGATGCGGGACTGCGCGATACCGGTGCCGACCGCGCCCAGGCCGATCGCCAATCCGACGCCGATGCCCATCGCGCCCGCGCCGGGGCTGACCTCCGGCTTTGCCCCCGCCTGTTGCGCCGACGCGGCCAGCGAGAACCCGATCACGAAGAGCGCCGCGACGGTCAGAGCGAGCAGGACATTCCGTTGCCTCACGAGACTCCACCTCCGGTACGTTGGAATGGGCGATAGCGGTGCCCGGTGTCCTGGTAGTACTTGAACGCCGAGAAGAACTCGACCCAGAAGAGACGCGCAGGCTGCAGGATGTGCCCGATCAGCGTGAGGCCGAAGAACAGCATGTGGCCCAGCACGCCGACGAGCAGCCCCAGCACGAGCACGGCGAACCCGCTTCCGAGCTGGTTCGCCACGTTCGCGAGCGCCACGGACGCCATCCCGACCGCGAAGATTCGCGCGTACGAGATGAACGCGCCGAAGGTGGAGATCGACTCCATGACCCACATCAGGCTGGAGAGCGACGCCGAGAGGACAAGCGCGAGCAAGAACACGACCGCGCTGACGAGCATCACGGGGCTGAAGAAGCTCGACGGGAGCACGTGGACCTGCGTCGCCATCCACAGGAAGACCGTGGTCCCGCCCCCGACGAGCGCGAACGCTTCGAGCAGATCCTTGCGGTGCCGGTGTTTGATCGCCTTGGCGATGTGCATCACCTGGCCGAGGTACACCTGCGCGAGGCCGAACCCGATCGACAGATAGAGGTACGTGGTCAGGTTTTCGATCCGGTCGAACAGCGGGTGGAACCCCGGAAAGAGCCGCTCCGGCAGATAGCCGAAGAACTCCCCAAAGACCACGCCGAACACCATCGTCCAGGCCGTCATCCAGCCAAGCAGGGTGGCCACCTGACGGAGGATCGGCACCGGCAGCGTGAACCCGAAATCCATACCGGCGATGATCGCGCGCCACGGACGGCCCGACTTCGCCCGCGAGGCGAAGAACAGCGTGATCGCGAGCAGGAGCAACCCGTACCCCACGTCCCCGATGATCAGCCCCACCCACAGGGGCATGCCGACCGCGAAGAAGATCGTGGGGTCGAACGTGCCGTACTTCGGCGGATCGAAGATGGAGAGAAACAGCTGGAACGGCTTGACCCACCCGGGGTTGTCGAGCAGCACCGGCACCCGTTCCGCGTGGTGGATCGGCGCCGGCTCGTCGTACACGAACACATCGGCGCCGAAGCGCTTGCGCAGCGCCGCCCGGATCGCCCCGACCTGGCGTGTTGGCGCCCACCCGTACAGGGTGAACGTGTAGCGCGACTGCGGGATCTGCAGCATCAGCTCGAACCGGTGCACCGCGTCCCGCGCGACGGTCGCGATCGCAGCGACTTCGGCGCGCGACTGCTGCGACAGACGCATCAGGCCGGCGCGCAGGCCCTCCAGTTCCGCCGGCAGGCGGCGGCCGCGCTCTTGCAGATACGGCACGGCTTCGCCGAGCGGCTTCCCCTGCACGCTGGCCGGCAGCCGGAGCTCGCTGGCGCCCGCGCGCGTCAGGGCCCCGCGCACGACCTCGGCGTCCTCGGCCGCGAACGCCACCACCACGCCCACCCGCCGGTCGTCCACCTGGCGGGCGACGAGCGCCGCGCGTCCGTGCGTGGCCTGCTCCAGTTCGCGGCGCAGCGTCTCGACCGCGCCCGGCTTCGCCTCGAGGACGAACCCCGCGGCGTTTACGCGCTTGCTCGTCTCAAGAAGCGCGAGCAACGGTCCGAGCACCTCGATTGCCGGCCCGTAGGCTCGGAGCAGCTCAAGTTCCTCCTCCGCATCCAGCAGCCGGCGGGTGAGATCCTTGGCCTCGGCGTCGATCGGCTCGATGCGCTGGCGAAGGGTGTCCGGGGACTGGCTGAGGTACGGGGCGCTCTCGACGAACGGGATCTCGATCACGGGAAGCAGGGCCAGCACGCCCTCCGACAACGCGCGCAGGACATCCCAGCTCGCGCGGTCGGCCTGGTCGGCGCCCGACAACTCGCGCGGCGCGAATGTCTCGTCGGCCGCACGGATGTGATCGACGTGGAGCGCGCCCAGTTCCTGGACCGCCTCCACGACGTCCCGCTGAAGCCGCCGGGGCCCGAGGACCGTGATCCGGCTCATGGACACGATCATACGCGGTCCCCGAGAACCTCGCGGACAACAGCCTCGACGGCCCGAGACACGCGCTCCTGAGCCCGCGCCCGGATCGCCTTCGCCTCCGCGCCGGCGCGCTCGAGGATCTCCGCCGTGACCTTCTGCGCTTCGGCGGTCGCCGCGGCGGCGGCGTCCGCGGCCTCGCGCCCCAACTGCGCACGCGCGCGCGCACGGATCTCGTCGGCCTCGCGCTGCGCCTGCTCGACGAGCCGCGCGGCCTCGGCCTGGGTCCTGGCTAGCTCTTCCTGTAGCGAACGCTCTTTGTCGGCAATTTCTCGGAGGATCTGATCGTCGGAGGATTGCTTGGAGGCATCAGGTTGTGCCATGGACACTCCCATAGACAAAAAAATAGCGCCCGTGGCCGAGGCCGTTCTCGCACCCACGCGGCCCTCGGACGCCGAGGCCGTTCGCCGCTCAGATCGTAACAAACCACGCGAAGCCCTGTCAAGGCCAGCCCTGGTGCGGTGACGGTGCTCAAGCGGGCGCCTCCCGTAACACGATCGGCTGACGCAGGCCCATTCTCGCACCGCGGCGGGACGACAATTGCATCCGAGGTAATGGCCCGGGCCGACCGCCCGGCGCCGGAGCTGCTAGACCCGCAGCAGCATCGACGCGTGCTGGACGAGCCGGATGAACGGCTCCGGGAACACGCCGAGCAGGAGCGTCGCCGCGGCGGTCACGCCGAGCACGGCGCGCGCCAGCCCGCCCTCGGGAACCGCGGACGGATCGGCCGGCGCCTGCCCGTACATCACCCGCAGCACGCCCAGGTAGTAGTAGAGCGACGCGGCGCTGTTGAGGATGCCGACGACGGCGAGCCAGCCGAACCCGCTCTGCAGGGCGGCGCCGAACAGGCTGAGCTTCCCCCAGAACAACGCGGTCGGCGGCACGCCGGCGAGCGACAGCATGAACACGACCATCGCGAGCCCGGAGAGCGGCGCGCGCCTGGCGAAGCCGGCGTAGTCGGCGATCGCGTCCGAGCCGAGCGCGCGTTCGGCCGCGATCACGACGGCGAACGCGCCGACGTTCGTGAACACGTACGCCAGGAGATAGTACAGCACCGCCGCGATGCCGGACCCGACCGCAGTCGGCGACGCGGTCAGCGCCACGACGCCGATCATCATGTAGCCGGCGTGCGCGATCGAGCTGTACGCGAGCATGCGCTTGATGTTCGGTTGGGACAGCGCGAGCAGGTTGCCCACGCTCATCGTCACTGCGGCGAGCGCCGCGAGGATCGGCACCCACGCGCCGGGCGGCAGGACGACGTAGAATACGCGCAGGAGCGCGGCGAACGCGGCGGCCTTGCTGCCGACCGACAGAAACGCGGCGATCGGCGTCGGCGCGCCCTCGTAGACGTCCGGCGTCCACTGGTGGAAGGGCACGAGCGACGTCTTGAAGCCGAGCCCCGCGAGGATCAACACCGCGGCGACGACCACGAACGGCGTCGGCATCCCGGCGACCCGGTGGCCGAGCTGGTACAGGTTCGTGCTGCCGCCGGCCCCGTACAGGTACGAGAAGCCGTACAGCATGATCGCCGACGCCGCCGCGCCGAAGAAGAAATACTTCACCCCCGCCTCGCTGCTCTTCCGGTCGCCCTTCAGCGAGCCCGCGAGCACGTAGGAGACGAGCGACACGAACTCGATCGCGAGGAACAACAGGATCAGGTCCGCGGCCGCGGCCATCGCCACGAGCCCCAGCACCATGAAGACGGTGAGCACGTACACTTCGCCCTCGTGGGGCTGGCGCCGGTCCCGGAAGAACGCCATCGCCGCGAGCAGCACGAGAATCCCGCTCACCTCGGCGACGATCTTGAAGAACGCCGCGAACGCGTCGATCGTGTACGTGCCGCCGAAGACGAGGCGCGGCGTCCCGCCGAGCAGCGCGGCCGACGGCACCAACGCGAGGGCGAGCCCCGCGACGCCGATCCACCCCACGAGGCGCTTGGCCTCGGGGCCGGTGAACAGCTCGACCACCAGCAGTCCAAGCCCGAGCAGCCCGAGCAGCAGCTCCGGAGTGATCAGCCTGAGATCCACGCGCGTCCTCCGCCCATCATCGGACCAGGCTCAAGATGTTGGTCATCGCGAGGGTGATCACCGTCACCAGCGGCCCTGGGTAGATGCCGAACAGCACCATCAGCACGCACAGCGGCGCCAGCACCCACCGCTCCCTGCCGTCCAGATCCGGGAGCGCCGCCCACCGCGTGTTGAGCGGCCCGAAGAACAGGCGGTACACGGCCCACAGGAAGTAGACAACGGTCAGCACCACACCGACGAGCGCGAGCACCGTCAGCGCCGGGTAGATCTGATACGCCCCGAGGAAGATGAGAAACTCGGCGACGAACCCCATCAACCCCGGCAGTCCGAGCGACGCCAGGATCGCGAGCAGCGCGATCCCCGAGAACACCGGCACCCGCGCCCAGAGCCCGCCGAACTCCGTGAGATTGCGCGTCTCGGCCTCGCCGTCCGCGAGGACGCCCGCGACCACGAACAGCGCGCCGGTGATCACGCCGTGCGCCAGCATCTGCAGTGTGGCGCCGCTCAGCGCCTTCGTCGCCGCGTCCGCGAGCGCTCCGCCGCCGCCGGCGGCGGCCGCCGCGGCCACCCCGAGCATCACGTACCCCAGATGTCCGACGCTGCTGTACGCGATCAGGCGTTTGAAATCGGTTTGCGCCATGGCGACGAGCGCCCCGTACACCGCCCCGATCACGGCCAGCACCGCGATCAGCCCCGCCATCTGCCGGAACGCATCGGGCAGCAGCGGGAGCACGATCCGGATGAAGCCGTAGGCGCCGAGCTTCGACAGCACGCCCGCGAGCAGCACGCTCCCGGCCGTGGGCGCCTCGGCGTACGCGTCGGGCAGCCACGTGTGAAACGGGAACAGCGGCACCTTGATCCCGAACCCGAGCAAGAACCCCCAGAACGCCAGCATGGCGAGCGGCAGGCTCTGCGCCAGCGGCCGCTGGCCGATCAAATCAACGATGTCGAACGTGCGGGGCGCCGAGTGCAGGTACACGAGCAGGATCGCGAGCAGCATCGCCAGCGAGCCCGCGAGCGTGTAGATGAAGAACTTCATCCCGGCGTACGCGCGCCGGGGCCCGCCCCAGATGACGATGAGAAAGTACACCGGTACCAGGCTGACCTCCCAGAACACGTAGAACAGGAAGAAGTCGAGCGCCACGAACACGCCGATCAACCCCGTCTCGAGAAGCAGCAGGAGGATCATGTACTCCTTGACGCGCGTCTCCACGCGCCACGAGTACACGACGCACAGGGCGACCAGCAGCGCCGTGAGCACCACGAGCGGCAGGCTCAGCCCGTCGGCGCCGAGGTGGTAGCTGATGCCGATCGAGGGAATCCACGGGACGCGCTCCACGAGCTGCAGCGCGCCGGCGCGGGCGAGGTCCATCGTGGCGCCGGCCCAGACCGCCGCGGCGAGATCGGCGAGCGCCGTCGCCACCGCGACGGCGCGAACCACGGGGATCCGGTCCCGGGGGACCG
>DASQGM010000286.1:0-14163 GCA_035632615.1 bacterium
CGACGTTCAGACCGACGCCGCCCAGCCCGAACACGGCGACGCTGCTGCCCGGCCTCACGCGGGCGGTGTTCACCACGGCGCCGACGCCGGTCGTCACCGCGCACCCCAGCAGCGCGGCGATGGTCAGCGGGACGTCCTTGCCGATCGGCAGCACCCCGGACTCCGGGACGACGGCTTGCTCCGCCCACGACGAGACGCAGGTGAAGTGATGCAGCTCCTGGTCGCCGCGGCGCAGCCGCGTCGTGCCGTCCGGCATCTTGCCGCGCACCCGGTAGCGCATCTCGCACAGATGGGGCCGGCCACCGTCGCAGTACCGGCAGTGGCCGCACGCCGGCGCGAACAGCAGCACCACGTGGTCGCCCGGCCGCACCGACTCCACGCCTGGCCCGATCGTCTCCACGACCCCCGCGGCCTCGTGCCCGAGGACGACGGGCAACGGCATCGCCAGATCGCCCTTGATGTAGTGCAGGTCGCTGTGGCAGACGCCGGTCGCGGCGATCCGCACGAGCACCTCGCCGGCCCGCGGCGGGGCGAGCTCGACCTCCTCCACCACCAACGGCTTGCCAACCTCATAGAAGACGGCCGCCCGCATGCGCGTGCCTCCTTCCCTCCGGAGCGTGCGCAGAGGCTTTCCTGCCGACCCGCGTGGAATCCTTGTGCGATGACGAACGAGCGGCGCCGCACGGCGCTCGAGGACGCGGCCATCGTGGCGTTCGTCCCCGTCGTGTGGGGCCTGAACTTCATCGTGATCAAGGGCGCGCTGCCGACGTTCGTCTCCCCGGCCGCGTTCAACGGGATGCGCTGGATCCTCGCGTCGGTCGTCCTGTTGGCGATCACCGCCGCGCGGCGGGAGTCGCTGCGCATCGCGCCGGACGATCGGGGCCGCGTCGTCGTGCTCGCGGCTGTGGGCATCGTGCTCCAGCAACTCACGTTCATCAACGGCATCCGGCTGACGACCGCCGGGCACTCGGCCCTGATCATGGGCCTCTCGCCCGTCATGGTGGCGCTCGGCGCCGTGGCGCTCCGCATGGATCGGGTGTCCGCGAGGGCGTGGGCGGGGATTCTCCTCTCGGTGCTTGGGCTGGTCCTGCTAGTGCGCCCGGGCGCGTCCAATCTGCCCGCGACCGCCGTTTGGGGCGACCTCCTGACGCTCGGGTCCGCCGCGTGCTGGGCGGCGTACACCCTCGGCAGCCGGCCGCTGGCGGTGCGGTATCCGCCCGCCGCGCTCACCGCCGTGACGATCGCGATCTCCACGATCGTACTCGTTGCGCTCGGCCTGCCGGACCTCCGGGCGCAGTCCTGGCAGGCCCTCGACTGGCGGGCGTGGGGTGCGATTCTCTACACGAGCGTACTGACGATCGCGCTCGGCTACGCGGTCTGGTCCCTGGCGCTCCGGCGGATCGGCACGACGCGCACGGCGATCCTGACCAACATCAATCCGGTCGTCGCGGTGGCCGCCGCGTGGTGGCTGCTGGGAGAACGCCTGACGCCCGGCCAAGCGCTCGGCGCGGCATGCGTCCTCGCCGGCGTGGCGTTGGCGCGGCGGTAACGGCGGCGGGCGCGCCGGTCAGTGCGCGGCGGGCGCCGCCCGTCGGTCCTCGCGCTCGCGCGGCGCACCCGCGCTCTCGCGCTCGCGGCGCAGCAGCGCGCGCTTGCGCTCCGCGCCCCACCGGTACCCGCCCGGATTCCCGTCCGACCGCACGACCCGATGGCACGGGATGACCAGGGCCGCCGGATTCGCGGCGCACGCCTGGGCCACCGCCCGCACCGCGGACGGCCGGCCGAGCGCGCGCGCGACCTCGGCGTAGGAGCGCGTCTCGCCGTACGGGATCCCCTGCAAGGCCGTCCACACCTTTCGCTGGAACGCCGTGGCTTGGATGTCGAGGGGCAGCGCGAGGTGGGGGCGCCTGCCGCGGACGTACGCCACGATCGCGGCCACCCACGGCCCAAACCCGGTGTCGTCCCGACGGCGCTCCGCGAACGGATACTCGTCGGCGAGCGCCGCCTCGAGCGTCCGGTCGTCGGCGCCGAGGCTGACCGCGCACACACCCCTGGGCGTCGCCCCGACGAGGAGGCGCCCGAGCGGCGTGGACACGGTCGTGTACGCGATCCGCATCCCGCGGCCGCCCCGCCGGTACGCGGCCGGCGTCATCCCCAGGTCCTTGGGCGCGCGCTCGTAGAGGCGGCTGCTCGACCCGAAGCCCGAGGCGTACAGCGCTGACGCAACCGCCTCCTGCGCGCGAAGCCGGGCCCGGACGAGGTCGAGCCGGCACGCGTCGGCGTAGTCCCGCGGGGTGATCCCGACCAGCCGCGTGAACACCCGACGCACGTGATGGGGGCTCCGCCCGAGGTGCGCGGCGAGTTCGTCCAAGCGCGTGGCGCCGTCGTCGGCCCGGGCTTCGATGTACCGGCAGGCGTCCTGCACCAACTGCACCTGCCGCTCGTCCGCGCTCGCGTCGGTCGGCCGGCACCGCCGGCACGCCCGGAACCCCGCACGCTCGGCGTCCGCGGGGCGTCCGAAGAACACGACCTGCGCCCGGCCGGGACGGCGCGCCGGACAAGACGGCCGGCAGTAGATCCCGGTCGACCGCACCGCGAACACGAACGTGCCGTCCGCGCCCGCGTCGCGGGCCAGCACGGCGAGCCACCTCGGATCATCGATTCCCGTTCCCGCTTCTGTTCGCATCTCCGCTCTCATCAGCATCGCGCGTCCACCTCCGGGTTCCATCGTAGGACGCCGAGGCGGTCGCCGCTATCCGATTCTTGCGGCCGAACTCATCGTGGGAGTCGGAGCCCGGCCGGCGCGCGTCGCAGCTCACGCCAAGTATACGGCATCCGGATCGCGGCAGGAGAATTCCGCCAGGCGCGCCGAACCGAACCCAAACGAACTTCGAACGATGACGTACCACCGAGTTTCGACCGATGACGCGTCGTCCACGTTTCGACCACCCGTCGCGCGACGATCACGCGGCTCCCACGCAGGCGCCGCGGTTTCGTCGTAGCCGGCGCGCGACGAGGGTGCTGGCTGTCGCGGCCGCGCTGTTCGCCGGCGCGCTGGCGGGCGCGCCCGCCGCCGGCCAGCCGGGAGGATCGCGGCTCGTCCACGATCCCGCCGACCGCTTCACCATCGCCGTCCCCGCGTCGTGGAACGTCAGAACCTCGTCGGGGGATCCCGCGGTCGTGGCGACGGGGCCGCCCCGCACCGGCGAGCTCCCCGAAACGGTGAACGTCATCGCCCGCGACACCGTCGTGGGCATATCATCAGAGAACTGCGTGCGCGAAGCCGCGCGGGTGATGCGGGTGTTCGGGCACATCGAGTTCGCGACCGTGAGCCAAGGACCGACGACGGTCGGCGATCTCGCCGGGTACACCCACGCCTACACGTGGCGCACGAAGGACGGCGAGGAGCGGTGGAGCCTGCAGGTGTGCGTCGTGATGAACCGCGAGGCGTTCGTCATGACGGGCACGACGACCAACACGGCGACCCGCGTCGAAGAGGACGCCCCGCTGCTGACGAAGATCATGGGGACGTTCCGGCTGACCGCGCGGGGCCGCGAGTCCGCGCCCGCGCCGCAACCCGGGGGCGACCGCCGCTAGGACGCCGCGTCCCGCCGACTACGGCGGCGCGTCCGCCGCTTCCGCGGCGCGGGGCCCCGACAGCAACCCGGCCCACCGCATCACCGGCCGCATCGAGAGTCCCTGCACCAGCAGGGTGAACACCACGAGGCCGAACGCGCCGGCCACGATCGCGTCGCGCCCAGGAAGCGCCGGATCGATGTCGAGCGCGAGCGCGATCGCGACGCCGCCGCGCAGCCCTCCCCACACGAGCACGGGGCGCCACGCGTTCGGGAGCAGGCGTGTCCGAGTCTGCCAGATCGCCATCGACCCGTGGACGACCGCCCAGCGCACGAGCAACGCCGCCCCCGCCACGACCGCGATGAGCTGCCAGTAGTGTCCGAGCAGCGCCGCGGGCACCTCGATGCCGATCAGCAGAAACAACACCGAGTTGGCGAGAAACGCGATCATGTCCCAGATGGTGTTCACGGTCTCGCGGCCGACGTCCGTCAGGTTACGGGGCCCGTAGCTTGCGAACACGACGCCCGCCGTGACCACGGCGATCACCCCGCTCGCCCCGACGCCGCCCGCGACGAGGAGCGCGCCCAGCGACGCGATCACGCTGCCGAGCGCCTCCACGAGCGGGCGCTGCGTGCGGCCCAGCGCGTACGACGTCGCCAGGGCCACCAGCCCGCCGATCGTCGCGCCACCGAAGAGCAGCCAGACGAACCGGAGCGTCGCGTCGACGGGCCCTACGGCGGCACCGGCCACGATCGTGAACAGGATGATCGCCACGCCGTCGTTCAGGATCGCCTCGCCGTCGAGCACCGTGCCGAGCCGGAGGTCCAGCCTCGCCTCGCGCAGCAACGCCTGCACGCTCACCGGGTCGATCGCGGAGACGATCGCGCCGAGCAGCAGCGCGCTGCGGAAGTCCAGGTGAAAGAGCACGCTCGCGATCCAGCCGAGCGCCGCGGCCGTCACCAGTGTGCCCGGCACGGCCAGAAGCCCGATCAGCCCCCAGTACGTCTTCAGGTGACGGGGCGGGAGGCGCAGTCCGCCCTCGAACATCAGCGGCGGGATGAGCAGGGTCAGCAGGATCTCGGGCGTGACCGGGATCGGGGGCGCGAGGTGCATGTTCCCGATCACCAGCCCCGCGGCCACAAGCGCGATCGTGTACGGGACGCGCAGCTGCTCCGTGACGATGGACACGGCCGCAGCGACGAGCATGAAACGGAGTGCGAGGTTGAGCGCCGTCATGGCAGAGGCCTTCGTGCGACGAAACGCAACGCCTTCCGCCGCCCCGGCCGGGTGCCGCGCCGCCCGGCCGCGCCGCGCGTGCGACGCTCGGTCAGGCGAGCGGGATGCGTGACGCCGACGGCGCTTCGGAACGCGTGCGGTGCGACGTCCGCGAAGCCCACGGGGGAGTCCGCCTAGCGCGCGCGGGGATCGAACTCGAGGATGCTCAGTCCGCGATACCGGTCGATCGCGAAGACCAGGCCTCGCGCATCCACGAAGATGTCGTTCGTCTGCGGCGCGACCGCCCCCGCCGGTGCCGCCGGCACGTAGCATCCCACTTCGCGGGGCGCGTAGGGATCGGAGATATCCACCGCGCGCACGCCGCCGCTGAACCACGCGAGAAACACCACGTTGTCCTCCCGGATGTGCTCCCACGGCTGGTGCGCGCCGAACCGCTTCCCCGCGACCGCCAGCCCCGCCGGATCGACGTGATAGGTCGCCACGGGCACCGGCAGGCGCTCGTTGGTGATGTCCAGCACCCACATGAACGCCGGCGGGTCCTCCAGCACGTCGTCGGTCACGTCCTCGTCGGTGACGACCGCGAACTGCCGCTCCCGAATGCGGTGCGGCACCGGCAGAAACGTATGGGTCGGCGAGTGGTACGGCGGACTCCACGCGGCGGCACCCAGCGTCGCGGGACGGCGCGGATCGGAGATGTCCACGATGACGGCGCCGGCGCGCCCGCACGCCGCGTACGCCCGATCACCCCGCGCGAGCGCGAGGTGCATCCAATAGTGCCCGCCCCCGGGCGCGGGCTCTCCCCCGGCAGCGTGCTGCCCCGGAAGCCACCAGCGCCCGACGAGCGACGGGCGCCGGGGATCGGCGATGTCCACGATCGCGAGGATGTTCGAGACGAACCCCTCCCACTCGGTGGACATGAACACGCGCGCGCCCTGAATGTCGAAGCGGTGCACGCCTCGACCGTGCGTGCGGAAGAACGCGATCTCGCGCGGCCGCGACCGGTCGCCGATGTCGTAGACCCTGAGGCCGACCTCGGGCGCCGTGCCTCCCGGACCGTACCGCTCGTGGTTGACGAGCATCACGTCGCCGACGACGCGAACCTTGTGGGAGTGCACCGCCTCCGGCACGGACAGGCGCGACACGAGCCGGGGCGCCGCCGGGTCCGCGACGTCGACGATGCTCGTGCCGTGAGGCGGCGCCATGTGCCCCACATACGCGTAGCGCCCCTCCACGACGATCTGGCCGCCTCCCGGGCAGTCCAGGTACCCGACCAGCGTCAACCCCACCGCCCGACCTGCTCGACCCGTCATGCACGCCTCCCGTTCGGCGTCGCGTCCGGCGCGCGGACGCCCCGGTGATCTTCAGCATGGGGCGATGGTCCCCTCTGCGCGATCAACGGATACCCCCGGCCGCGCTCACCGCCGCGATGGAGCGCGTGCACGCTGCCGAAGCGGCGGCCCTGTCGGCAGCAGGGACGGACCCGCATCCGCAGAAAGTGCGCGGTGCCGCGCCGGCAACCGGTGCCGAACAGGAGGACCGCATGTGGTGACGCGCTGCTGGTGGGCGGAGGGCAATCCGCTGCTGATAGCGTACCACGACGCCGAGTGGGGCACGCCGGTCCGCGATGACCGCGTGCTGTTCGAGTTTCTCGTGCTGGAAGGCGCGCAGGCCGGCCTGAGCTGGATCACCATCCTCAAGAAGCGCCCGCACTACCGTGCCGCGTTCGCGGGGTTCGATCCGGAGGCCGTGGCGCGGTTCGACGCCGCGCGACGCCGGCGGCTCCTCCGCGATCCCGGCCTTGTCCGGAACCGGCTCAAGATCGCCTCGGCGGTGACGAACGCCCGCGCGATCCTCGCCGTGCGCGACGCGTTCGGCAGCTTCGAAGCGTACGTGTGGCAGTTCGTCGACGGCACGCCGATCCGAAAGACCCGGCGGACACCTCGGGACGTCCCCGCCGAGACGAAAGAGTCGCGCGCGATGAGCAAGGACATGAAGCGCCGGGGCTTCGCGTTCGTCGGTCCGACGACATGCTACGCGTTCATGCAGGCGGTCGGCCTCGTCGACGACCACCTGCTCACGTGCTTCCGGCGGACGCGCGGTTGATTCACGCGGTCCGCGATGTCCGCGCTCCCGGACACGGCGGCCAGCGGACCCGAGGCGAACGAAAGGCGGCGGGGTCTCCCCCGCCGCCCGCATCTCACCGTGACGCGGCCGCTACGGCGTGACGACGACCGTTCCGCGCATGCCCTCCGGAATGTGCACCACGCACCAGTAGGTGAACGTCCCGGGCTTGGTAAACGTGAGGCTGTACGTGGTCGGCCCCGGCGGGTTCACCGGAATCAGGATGCCGGAGTTGTAGAATCCCGCGCCCGTGTGCGTCGGGCCTCCCGCGGGCGTCACCACCTTCGGATTGTAGTAGAGATCGGGCGGTCCTTGCGCTTTTGGCGAGGGCACGATGAAGTCGGGAAGCGCGTCCGACCCCGCAAACGTGACCGTATGGATCTCGTTGAGATCCGTGATCACCCACTTGACGGTATCGCCGGCCTTGATCGTCAACGTGTCGCTGCCGAACCGATAGAGTGAGAGGCGCTGCGCGAAGTTGCCCACCATCGGCGCGGTGTACACGGTCCCGTGTGCGCCTTTGGACGCGGTGGCGCGCGTCGCCGCCCGCAGCTTTGCGCCTGCGGCGAGCGCCTGCGTCCGAGCCTGCGCGGCCAACCGGTCGTAGTCGGCCTGGGATTTGGGGTACGGCGTCCCGGCGGCCTGGACGACAACGGTCCCCACCTGCGCCGGATGCAACAGGCATTCATACCGGTACCGGCCGGGTTTGGTAAAGGTCACCGTCCAACTCTTCCCGAGACCCGACAGCAGGCCCGAACTGGCGAGTCCGGTGCCGCCGTACGTGGGACCGCCCTGTGGAAACGCCACGTTGGACGGGAACCGCAGGCGTCCATCCTTCTGTGGTTCCTCCAGCGGGAGCCGCTTCGCCCCGGAGAGAAACGTCACCGTGTGGTCCGCCACGGCGGCCATCGTGAAGGTGATCGAGTCGCCCGCATCGACCGTGATCGAACGCGGATAGTAGTCATGAGCCTGCACCGCGTGGTCCGGCGAGTCCGCGCCGATCGCCACCTTCCACGTCTTCCCGGGGGCCGCGCTCCCCGATCCGACAAAGACTCCAATTCCCAGCGCCACCGAGACCAGTACTGCCACGATCCTCGCCATATGTTCCCCCTTTTTCGCGCCGCGAGCCGCCTGCCGACGGCGGCACAAATCACACGTTGTGTGTGAACGTGAGAGTGTAGTGTTCTCACCGACGGGGGCGAACCCCTGTTGCGGCACCGAGAACCTCGAGGCGCCGGTTCGTCAACAGACCCGATCGTACGCCGGGGAATGCGGTCGGCAGGCCCGCCCTCATCCCCACCCGAACGCGCGGGCCGGAGGATGCGTCACGCTCGGCACGAACTTCTCCCTGGTGGCGCCGCCCCCGGTACAACGCCGAGAAGGAGAGTATCCGCGATGGCCCGACTACAGCACGTGTCTTCACCATTCTGGCCCGGGGGACAGGACGAGGTGCGCCAGTTCTACGGCCGTCTGCTCGGTCTCCGCGAGATTCCGGTCCCCGCAACGCTGGATTGGAGTCGCCTCGTGTGGTTTGCGGCCGGCCACGGCGACCTCGAGCTGCATTTCTTTGAAGGGACGCCCGATCCGACGCATCGCCGCCACCTGTCGCTCGCGGTGGACGATCTCGAGGAAACGCACCGCCGGCTCGAAACGGCCGGGCACGCACCGTTCGCCGCGCCGCCGATCCACAACCGGCCCCGCTTCTATTGCCGGGATCCGTTCGGGAACCTCATCGAGTTCACCACGATCCTGGGCAGCTACGAGGGGTGACCGCAGCCGACCCCGCGGCGGTCACCGCGGGGAGCCGGCAGGGGGCCACGTCATCAGTGGTCGGCCGCGGCGGGCGGGCAGGCGGCGCAGCCGAACGGCACCGGTGAGACGAGCCTGACGGGCGGCTGAGGCTTCACCGGCCCGATCTCGTAGGTGGTCGGGCGCCAGTGTCTCGGGAACGTGAGGTGGATCGACACCGGGAGACGCGTCGGATTGGACGCCGCCGGGCCGTTCGGCGCCGTGTGGACGCGCGGCGTCGACGAGTGGACGCCTGTGGCCGCCGCAGGAGCGACGCCGTGGCCCTGAGCGCCGACCCCGGTCGCGGCGCCAGATCTCCGCACGAGCAACGATGGGGCGACAGAGGTCGGCCCACGAGCTCCGCCGGCCGAACCAGGTGAGATCTGCGCGTGGCCGGCCGGTGCCACGATGCCCGCCGGGATGCCGTTGCGCCCCACATACCACAACCCCACCGCGAGCACGGCGACCATCGCGCCGGCGGCAACGAGCCGAGCGATATGCTTCCTGCCGGGATCCGTCATCAATGCTCACCCCGCGTACGCCGACCTACGAGACGCACAAGCCGAACGGTCCAGCGCCCACGCCGGCTGTTCCTCTCCTTCGATTATTCCCCTATTCCCCGATTCCGCCCGCTTCGTGAAACGTCCTTGAGGCGCCGCCCGATGCCCCGGAGGAAGCGCGTCGAACCACTCGCCGGAGACGTCGCCGTGCGGGGGTGATCGCCTCGCACGCCTCGAATCCGTAGCGTGCCATGGAGTCGCTGACCGACCGCGCGCGCGCCGCCGGCGTGAGCCTCGTCCGGATCGCGTACTGCGACAACGCCAATCTCATCAGGGCGAAGACCGTCCCGCTCGACGGGCTTGAGGACGTCCTCCGGTGGGGCGTGGGGTTCAGCGTCGCCCAGCAGGCGCTGCCCATGATGGGGGATACCGTCCTGCCCGCGAGTGGCCTCACCGCGGCGGGCGAAGCGTGGCTCGTGCCCGATTCGGCCACGTTCACGCCGCTTCCGTACAGCGTCGGCTGCGCGACGATGCTGGGCGATTTCGTGACCGGATCCGACGCGCCGTGGGAGCACTGCCCGCGCGCGTGTCTCAGGCGCGCCGTGGCGGCGGCCGCTGCCGAGGGGATCGAGATCCAGGCGGCGTTCGAGCCGGAGTTCTACCTGTTCCGGTCGACCGGCGCCGGGTACGAGCCCGTGGACCGCACCAACTTCGCGATGACGGTCGCGCACGATCAGGCGCACGAAGTGGTGCGGGATCTAATCGACACGCTCAACACGATGCGGCTCGGGGTCGGTCTGCTCTATCCCGAGTCCGGCCCGGGTCAATTCGAGATCTCGATCCACCACGCGCCCCCGGTCGCCGCCGCCGACCGCCACGTGCTGCTGCGTGACGCCGTGCGCGGCGTCGCCTTCCGCCACGGCATCGTGGCGTCGTTCGCGCCGAAGCCCGTGCCGGATGCGGCCGGCAGCGGATGCCACCTGCACGTCAGCGCCTGGCGCGACGGCCGCAGCGCGCTGTACGACGAACGCGATCCTGGGTGCCTCTCGCGTGACGGCCACGCCTGGGTCGGGGGCCTGCTCCACCACCTGCCCGGTCTGTGCGCGTTGACCACGCCCTCCGTGAACTCGTACGCGCGGCTACGCCCCCGCACGTGGGCCGGCGCCTTCGCCTGCTGGGGCGTGGACCACCGGGAGGCCGCCGTCCGGATCGTGTCGCCGCGGCGCGGCCCGGCCTCGTTCAACCTTGAACTGAAGACCGCGGACGGCAGCGCAAACCCGTACCTGGCGCTCGCAGGCGTCATCGCGGCCGGGCTCGACGGCGTTCGCCGGGGATTGTCGCCCGGCGATCCCGTCACGGGAGACCCTGCGGACCTGCCCGAAGCGGAGCGTGCCGCTCGGGGCATTCGCCCGGTGCCGCGCACCCTGGGCGAGGCCGTCGACGCGCTGCAGGACGATCCCGTGCTGCTGGACGCGCTCGGGACCCCGCTCGCCCGCTCCTACATCGCCGTCCGGCGCGGGGAGTGGGAAGGGCTGCGGGACCTGCCCTACGACGCCCAGGTGCAGGCGCACTTCCTGAAGTACTGAGGCCGACCGGTGCGGTTGATGGACGAACCCTTCGCCGGTATCCCCCTCCTGGACCAGCACGCCCACTCCCTGCTGCTCCGGCAGCCGGCCACGCCGCGCGAGTTCCGCGCCTGTTTCACCGAGAGCGACGCGGCCGAGATCATCGAACGCCACGTGCCGTGGAGCCTCTTCTACCGCCGCGCGCTGCGCGATCTGGCGGCGTTCTTCGGGTGCGCGGCGACTGAGGACGCGGTGCTCGGCGCGCGGTCGGGCTGGCCGCTGGGCCGGCTGGCCCGGGAGATGCTCGCGGACGCGGGCATCGCGGGCATCCTGGTCGATCTCGGCCTGCGCGTGCAGGAGCACTACGATCTCGAAGGCCTGCGCGCCCTGCTCCCCTGCCCCGCGTTTCCGGTGCTCCGGCTGGAGACGCTCGCGGAGCGTCTCGTCCCCGACGCCGCGACGTGGCGCGACTTCCAAGATCGATTCGTCGCGGCTGTGGAGGCCGCCGCGGACGGCGACCTGTGGGCGCTCAAGACGATCATCGCGTACCGGACCGGGCTCGCGGTCGACCGGTGGGATGATGACGCGCGCGAGACCGCGTTTAGCGAGACGCGCGCAGAGTTTCTGGAGGGCCGCCGGCGTCTGCAGTCCAAACCGCTCCTGGACACGCTGCTGAGACGGGCCCTCGAAGTGGCCGCGCGACGGCGCCTGCCGGTGCAGATCCACGCCGGATTCGGGGATCGCGACCTCGACCTGCGCCTCGTCAACCCCGTGTGGCTGCGGCCGCTCATCGAAGACCCCGCGTTCCGAGGCACCCCGCTCGTGCTCCTGCACAGCCACCCGTACGTGCGCGAGGCGGCGTGGCTGGCCGCGGTGTACCCGCACGTGTACCTGGATCTCTCCCTGACCATCCCGTTTCTGGCGCACGGCGCCGCCGACGCGATCGCTGATGCGCTCGCGATGGCGCCGGCGACGAAGATCCTGCTGGCGACGGACGCGTTCTCGATCCCGGAGCTGTTCTGGCTCGGCGCCCGCCACGCGCGCCAGGCGCTCGATCTCGCGGCGCAGGTGGTCGAGGCGCGCGGCTTTCTTCCGCGGGAGGATCGTGACGAGCTGGCCCGGCTGCTGCTTCACGATAACGCGGCCACGCTCTACGGGATCGGCTCGCGCGGCGCGCGGTAGCCACCGGGAGAACCCGCGAACCAACGGGGACGCGCCGCGTCGGGCGCCACGTCGCGCGGGGTCGCGGTCGGCGGGATGAATTCTGATGCGACCGTCGTATGGACAGTGGGGCGTGGCTGAAGGGCGCCGCGATGGCCTGACACGATGGAGGCGGAACGATGGAGCAGGCACAGGGGCACGAGGTCATCACGCTCGCGGGGGGCTGCTTCTGGTGCACCGAGGCGGTCTTCTCGGAACTGCGGGGTGTGCAGAAGGTGGAGTCGGGATATTCGGGCGGGACGAGGCCGAATCCGACGTACGAGCAGGTGTGCAGCGGCGCGACCGGCCACGCGGAGGTCGTCCAGGTGACGTTCGATCCTTCCGTGATCTCGCTCAAGGAGATCCTGGAGGTCTTTTTCACCACGCACGACCCCACGATGTTGAACCGGCAGGGCGGAGACGTCGGGACGCAGTACCGCTCGGCGGTCTTCTACCGCACCCCCGAGCAAAAGACGGCGGCCGAGCAGGTGATCCGGGAGATCACCGCGGAGAAGTTGTGGCCGCACCCGATCGTGACCGAGATCACGCCGTTCACTACGTTCTACAAAGCCGAGGACTACCACCAGAAGTACTTCGCGAACAACGGCGGACAGCCGTACTGCCGCGCGGTCATCGCGCCCAAGGTGGCTAAGTTCCGGCAGCACTATCGCGAGAAGCTGGTTCGCGCCGCGCCGTAGTGCCGGTCAGCGTCCCTTTGCGCTAGTCGTGGCATACGCGGCTGATCCCGCCCGCCATCGTGTGCCGTTTCGGCGGCCGCCACGTGTCGCAGCTTCTTGAGAACGCCGCTGCTCATGGACTGGCGGGCGGGTGCCGAATACTTCAGCCCGATGGGTCGATCTGAGGTCCTCGACCGCTGAACCCATAGCGCCGGTGTCGCCGGCCCGGATACCGAACACCCGGAAGAGCGTGCCCCCGGTGGCCGGCTTGACCTGCAGCGGCCGGTCAGCACGAACGCGGGCGCCCGGGAAGGGCGACGCGGTGCGGGTTGGGGCTGTCGCCGAGCACGCGCGGCCGCCCGGTCGCGGCTACGCCGACGATGACGCGGCGACCCCCGGCGTCGGACGCAGGTCGGTCGACGTCTCTACGCGCCCCAGGTCTCGCGCAGCACGCGCACCCAGTTGCCGTGGAGCAGCTTACGCAGATCCTCTCCCTGGTATCCGCGATCCCCCAGGCCTCGCACCAACGCCGGCAGCCCCGCCGCATCGCGGAGCTCCTCCGGCATGGTGGCGCCGTCGAAGTCCGATCCCAGCGCGACGTGGTCGATCCCCATGCGCTTGACCATGTACTCGACGTGATCCACCATGGCGGCGATCGGCGTGTTCGCGTCGCGCCCCCCGTCCTTGCGAAGGAAGCCGACGTGGAAGTTCAACCCGGCGACGCCCCGGGAGTCACGGATCGCGTCGAGCTGCCGGTCGGTGAGGTTTCGCGGGGTCGGCGACAGCGCGTGCGCGTTGGAGTGCGTCGCCACGAGCGGGGCGTTGCTCAGCTTTGCGACGTCCCAGAACCCCTGCTCGTTCAGGTGCGAGAGATCTATCATCACCTTCCGCGCGTTGAGCTGGCGGACGAGCGCTTTGCCAGCGTCGTTGAGACCGGGCCCGAGGTCGGGCGAACTGGGGAACTTGAACGGCACGCCCTGGCAGTACCGGTTGCGCCGGCTGTGCGTGAGGCCCACGGACCGGAGCCCCGCCGCGTAGAACGTCTCGAGCGCACGCCCGTCCGGATCGAGCGGCTCCGCGCCTTCGAAGTGCAGCAGCATCGAGAAGGTCCCGCGGTCCAGATTGTGTTGCAGCTCGGACGCGGTGCGGACGACCTCGACCTGTCCCGCGGACCCTTCGGCGACCCGGAGCAACCGCCCGAAGAGATCCAGCGCCATCGACTGCGCGTATTCCAGGGACATCGGCTCGGGCCACGTCCGCTCGTCGCCGTAGATACCAAGCACGGGGTCAAGCCCGCCCGCGCCCTCCCGCTCCTTGTTCGCGATGATGGGATCGCGAATGTACACCGCGAAAAAGCCGCCGCCCAGGCCGCCGGCGCGTGACCGGGGCAGGTCGATGTGCCCCTCCGCGGATCGCTCCAGGAACGATCGGCCCGTCTTTTCGAGGCTGAGCACCGTGTCGTTGTGGCCGTCGAAGATCGGTGGGAATGCCGGTGACTGT
>DASQGM010000287.1:0-4939 GCA_035632615.1 bacterium
CAGCACCACCCCGTCGAGATCGTCTAGCACCCTCGACGCTGCCGCCCCGGGAAGCACCGGGACGGCTTCGCCGCCCGCGGCCTCCACCGCCTCGACATACGCGCGAAACGAGTCACGTTCCCGGTCGGTCCGTGTTGCTCCAACGACGCCGATCCGCGGACGTTGCGTAGCCACGGGCGCTCCCCCGAAGATGACGTCACACACGCTCACACTGTACAATGCGAACCAACGGGAAGTCAAAAGCCGCGCGCCCGCCGTCTCGCCGGCACCATCGCCGCCGGTTCCCCGGTGGTCGCCCACCCATCCGACCCACGGAGCGTTGACGGCATTCACCAATCGTCGGCCGGCCGTCCACAGCTCGCATCCCAACATCGCCGCCACGGCCAGGTACTGCGCGTCGTAGACCCGTCAAGCCGGACGGCTCACCGTTCGGGCGGGCTCAAAGCGGAGCGACGCGAGGTACGCCGCCTCGTCCTGCGACGCCCGGCGCGATGTCTCCCAATCGACGGCGCGAAACCGCAGCGGCGTGCCCCGAGGCAGCTGGGCCAACAGGCGCAGATCCGGACGCACCACCGCGGCGATCTTGGGGTAGCCGCCGGCCGTTGGACCGTCGGACATGATGACGATCGGCTGGCCGCCGGCGGGCACCTGGATCGCTCCAGGGAGGATCCCGTCGGACAGCAGCTCAACGCGGGCCCGGTGCGACAGGCGCGGACCGTCGAGCCGGTACCCCACTCGGTCCACCTCGTAGCTGAGGCGGTACTGTTCGGCGAGGAACGCCGCGACCGCCTCCGGGGTGAAGTACTCCTCCTGGGGACCGAGCACGACGCGCACCTCGGCGTCACCCCCGATCCGGGGCGTGTGCGGTCCGGCGAGCCGCAACGCGGCAGCAGGCGCCCGACGTGACGCGGCGAGACGATCGCCACCGTCGAGCCGCCGTCCGCCGTAGCCGCCGATCCCCCCGCGCACGTAGGTGGCCCGGCTGCCCAGCACCGGGGACGCGTCCACACCGCCCGGCATCGCGACATACCCCCACAGCCCGGTACGGGGCGCGGCAAAGGAGAGCACGTCGCCAGCGGCCAGGCCGATCGCGCTCCACATCGGCGCGGCCTGCCCGTTCACGAGCGGCGCGAGGTCGGCTCCCGCAATTGCGACCGTGGTGCGGCGAAGTGCGATGAGGCGCGGCCCCGGGAACGTGAACTCGAGCGCGGCCGCACCCGGCGGGTTTCCGAGCAGCAAGTTAGCGACGCGCAGCGCGAGCGGGTCCATCGCGCCGCTCTGGGGCATCCCGAAGCGCCGGTATCCGGGACGTCCGAGATCCTGCACCGTGGTGAGGAGTCCCCCGCGCTCGACGACGAAGTCCGGCCGGGACGGGATCGCCGCCGGCGGCGTGGACTCGTCGACCGGTGCCTGTCGCTCGTACTCCTCCGCGGAGATCGCGGCATAGCGCACCCGGTCTCCCGCGTCGAGCAGGAACGGTTCGGGGCGCGACGGATCGTAGATCCTCAGCGGTGTCCGACCGATCAACCGCCATCCGCCCGGGCTGTCCGTCGGGTACACGCCGGTCTGTTGACCGGCGATCGCCACGGAACGCACCGGCACCCTGGTGCGCGGCGACGGCAGCCGCGGGACTCGAATCGGCGGGGGCAACGTGCCCATGTAGGGGAATCCGGGCGAAAACCCCAGCATGTAGACACGGTACTCGGCGCCGGTGTGGATCGCGACCACCTGAGACTCGGACAGCCCAGCCTCCGCGGCCACCCCGGCGAGATCTGGCCCGTGGACGCCGCCGTACGCCGTTGGGATCTCGATCAGGCGCCCCTCGGGCAGGTGCACCAGGTCGGCCTCGCCGAGCCGCTCCGCGACGGCGGAGCGGACCTCCGGGGCGGACGTGGACGCCGGATCGTACACCACGAGCAGCGAGCGGTACGTCGGCACGGTCTCGCGCACCCCCGCCGGCGGGCGCGCGTCGAGCACGTGCCGGAGCGCCAGCACCGCGGCGTTGGCGGCATCGGAGATCTCGTCGCCGCCGAACTCCACGACGAGACCGGCATCCCCCAACGGCCGGAACCGCGGGGCGGTCACAGCCACGGACGCGTCACGCGGTCCCGCGGTCGGGCGCGGCCGGGTACGACCCAAGCACGCGCAGCATCGAGGTGTGCTCGCGCATCTCCGCGAGCGCGGCGGCCACCTCCGCCGCGTCGGCGTGCCCGTCGAAGTCGATGTAGAAGACGTACTCCCACGGCCGCGTCCGCCCCGGGCGCGACTCGATCTTGGTCATGTTGATCTCGCGGCTGGCGAGCGCGCCGAGCACCCGGTGCAGCGCGCCCGGTTGGTTGCGGACGGCGCACACGACCGACGTCTTGCTGCGCGCGGTTCGCGGCGCCGCGGCGGGGCCGATCGCGAGAAACCTCGTATAGTTGTTGGGGTTCGTCTCGATGCCCTCGGCAAGGACGTCGAGCCGGTAGAGCGCGGCCGCGCGCCGCGACGCAATCGCCGCGCACGCCCGGCGTCGCTCCTCGGCGATCATCTTCGCGCTGCCGGCGGTGTCGTAGAAGGGAACGATCTCGGCGCCGAGCCGCTTGAGGTAGGACTCGCACTGCGCCAGCGCCTGCGGGTGCGAGTAGACCCGCGCGATCTCGGCAGGCGCCTGGCCGGGCAGCGCCAACAGACAGTGACGCACCCGCAGGTCGTACTCGGCGCCGATCACCAGCTCGTGGGCGAGCAGCAGGTCGTACGTCTCGTTGATGCTCCCGGCCTGCGAGTTCTCGACCGGGACGACCCCGCGATCGGCGCGTCCCGACGCCACCGCGTCGAACACCTCTGCGAGGCGCGCGAACGGCATCGTCTCGACCTCGCCGCACAGCTGGATCACCGCCTCCTCGCTGTACGCTCCGGGCTCTCCCTGAAAGGCGACCCGCACCGGCCGTTGCTCCTCCACGGTCACTGGTCCCCGCACAGCGTGCGCACCGCGCACACCCGCCCGCGTTCGAGATAGACGCGGGGGACCCGGCGCGCCGTCCGCGCGAGCACCTCGTACGAGATCGTCCGGGCCGCCCGTGCGACGATCTCGACCGGCACGGCCGGGCCCCAGAGCTCGACCTCGTCCCCCGGCTCGACCGGCGTGTCGCCCGCGTCCACGGTCATCTGGTCCATGCTGATGCGGCCGACGATCGGCGCGCACCGACCGGCGAGCAGCACGGTGCACCCGTCTCCGGCGAGCCGCGGATAGCCGTCGGCGTAGCCCACAGGGAGCGTCGCCAGCGTCGTCTCGCGCGACGTCCGGTGCGTGTGGCCGTATCCGACCGGCGTGCCGGCCGGCACGCGCTTGCGGTACACGATCCGTGCGCACAGGCGCATCACCGGGCGCAAGGCGACCCGCCCCGCCAGATGCGGCGCCGGCGGGATCCCGTAGAGCGCGATCCCGCAGCGCACCAGGTCGAGGCGCGACGCCGGCAGCGCAAGGGTCGCCGCGCTGTTCGCCGCGTGACGAAGCGTCGGGCGCACGCCCGCGCGTTCGAGTCCCTCGAGCACCGCGCGGAACACCTCCAGCTGACCGGATGCGGACGCGGGATCGACCTCGTCGGCGCCGGCAAAGTGCGTGAAGCACCCCTCCAGGACCACGTGCGGGAGCCCGGCGATGCGGTTCGCGAGCGGCACCGCGTCCCCGGGCGCAACGCCGAGACGCCCCATCCCCGTGTCGACCTTCAGGTGCAGACGCGCGACGCGCCCGGCCGTGCCGGCCGTGCGGCTTGCGGCGAGCGCGACGGTCGTCTCCGAGACCGTCAGGCGCAGGTCGTGGGCGACGGCCGCCTCCGCCTCCTCGGGCCGGACCGCGCCCAGCACGAGGACGGCCGCCGCGATGCCCGCGCGGCGCAGCTCGATCCCCTCGTCCACCGTCGCGACGCCGAGGCCCCACGCGCCGGCCTCCACCGCGACGCGCGCGACGTGCACCGCACCGTGGCCGTACGCGTCGGCCTTGACGACCGCGAGCATGCGCGCCGGCGCCGCCGCGCCGCGCAACGCGCGCAGGTTATCGCGCACCGCATCGAGATCGATCTCCGCCCACGCCGGGCGCGTCGGTCTCGGGACCTCGGTCCGCGCCGACGTGCCGCGCGGCTGCGGGCGGTCAGGAGACGGTCCGGAGCCCATCGTCCACGTCGCCGGCGCGCACACGGGCGAGCGCACGGGGAATCGCGTCGGCCACCTCGTGCGCCAGGAGTCCCAGTTCGCCGGAGGCGGCGAGATCGCCGGCCAGGCCGTGGAGATACGCCGCGCAGGCCGCGGCTTCGAACGCCGGCAGCCCCGCGGCCAGCAGCGCCGCGGTCGCGCCGGTGAGCACGTCCCCCATGCCGCCGGTCGCCATCGCCGCGTTTCCGGTCGGGATGATCCGCGCCGCCCCGCCCGGTGCGGCGACCACGGTCCGCGCGCCTTTGAGCACGACGGTGACCCCGAGCGACCGGGCGGCGGACCGCGCGGTCTCCACACGGTCGCGCTGCACGTCCGGGATCGCGCACCCGAGGAGGCGCGCCATCTCACCGGGATGCGGCGTGATGACCAGGGGCGCCGCCGCCTCGCGCAGCCGCTGCGGCTCGCCCGCGAGCGCGTTCAGGGCGTCCGCGTCCAGCACCGCCGGGCGCCCGAGGCGGGGGAGCAACCGGCGCACGAACGCCACGACCTCGGGGTGCATCGTGAGTCCGGGACCGACGGCCACGGCCGATGAGGCCTCGACAAGCTCGAGGGCGGCCTCCAGCGCGCGTTCGGCGATCGTCCCGTCCGGCGTCTCGGGAAGCGGGTGCGTCATCGCCTCGGGCAGCGAGCAGGCCGGAACCGCGGCGAGCGACACGGGTAACGCCACGGTCACGAGGCCCGCGCCGGCGCGAATCGCGCCGCGGGCCGCCAGGATCGACGCGCCAACGAACCCGCGGGCGCCCGCGCC
>DASQGM010000288.1:0-2937 GCA_035632615.1 bacterium
TAGATACGGATCGGCGCGCCATCCTCCAGGCCTCGCGCCGCCGCATCCGGCGGCGAGACCCACAGCTCCGGCCCCGGGTCGCGCCGCGCGAGCGTGGGGAGCGCCTGACCGTGGTCGTAGAAGCCGTGAAACTGAGTCAGCGTCCGTCCCTGGCGGAAGCTTAGCGGGTAGCGGTCGGACGCGGGCAACGGCGCGTACACTGGGAGGGCTGGAAGCCCAAGAGACTTTGCGCGCTCCGAGTAGAACTCGACTTTGCGCGAAGGGGTGGGGAAGGCGCGGTTGGGGTGGGCGACGTGGGAGATGTTCAGAGCCCGGATCCCGCCCTCGGCGCGCAGCGCGGCCACGGTTGCGCGGCCCGTGGACGGATGATCGAGGAGCGCGTCGATCGGGCCCTCGTCCGTCTCCCACGGAAAGAAGTCCGCCAGGTCCAGGCGGCGTCCCAGTTCCCGAAGAATCCACGTAAGCGACCGCGCCTCGCCGATTGGGTCGAGGATCTTCGGCATCAGGTACAGATGGGTGTTTGTGCTCTTGCAGCCCGTCTCCTCGAGCCACGCGGTCGCCGGAAGGACCACGTCGGCGAAGCGCCGGGCCGTATCGTTCATGAAGAGGTCGTGACTGACGACAAGGTCGGCCCGGGCGAGGCCTTCGGCCACGTGCTCGGCGTCGGCAAACGAGGAGAGCATATCGGTCCCGAGGAGGAAGAAGACACGGACGCTGCCATCCCGCAGCGCCTCGGTAATCCGGGGCATCTGGTCGGGGATATAGCGGCCCGGCGGTCGGCGCGCCGTGGCCGTGATGTTCCCGAGCGCCTGGCCGTGGCTGGCGCCCCCGTGGCGCGGACCGAGACCCCCGCCAGGGACGCCGAGGTTTCCCGTAAGCGCGGGCAGGCACGAGACGGCCCGCGCTCCCTGCCAGCCGTTCGCACCCTTGTGCATCGAGCTGCCCCCGAGCAGGATCATCGCGGGCCGCGTCGTGGCGTAGCGGCGGGCGAGCGTCACGATCCGATCGGGCATGAGCCCGGTCTCGCGCGCCGCCCACTCGGCGGAATACGTCCTGACGTGCGCGCTGAGCCGATCGAACCCGACCGTGTGCGCGTCGACGAATTCGCGATCGTGGAGCCCCTCGCCGACGATCACGTGCATCAACGCGAGGGCGAGCGCGGCGTCGGTTCCAGGTCGGATCACGAAGACCTCATCCGACTGCGCCGCCGCCTCGGTATAGCGGACGTCGATCGTCACGACCGAGGCTCCGCGCCGCTTCGCGGCCGCGAGGTAGCGAGCAGTGCCCGGCTGGCTCGCCAAGTTCGCTCCCCAGAGGAGGATCAGGTTTGCGTGCGCGCCCATGTCCTCCTTGGTGTTCGTCTCGATGGGACCGGTGAGCCCGACCCCGAACCCGCCGAGGCCCCAGCAGATCATCGCCGGGTGCCACCACTGACAGCCGTAGAAGTTGGCGAAACGCCGCAGGAGCTGAGATGCGATCCGCGTCCCGTAGTTGTTGGCGAAATGACCATGGCCCTGCCAGAACCCAACCGCCTCGCGCCCCGCCGACTGCATCCGCGCCATTATCAACTCAAGCGCCTCGTCCCAACTCGCACGCCGCCTGGCGTCGTCCGTTCTCCGGTCGCGGACCAGCGGGAAGAGTAAGCGCTTCGGGTTCTCGATGATCTCCCGCGAAGCCCGACCACGAATGCAGAGGAAGCCTCGGCTGTCCGGGTTCTCGGGATCGCCCTTCACGCCGATGAGTCGTCCGTCCTCCACTTCCACCAGCATCCCGCAGAGCGTGGGGTGGCAGTTCATGGGGCACATCGTCCGGATCGTGCGGCGATCAGAGACCATGGAGCGCCTCCTCCCCTCTTCCTTTTCGACCCACCTCACCCCGCCACTCGTGGAACACGCTTCGAGTCTCTCCTGTCGGTCCCCTGGTGTTCGCCGTCCGCCTGCCGAGGCATGTGCCCGGAAGGCCAAGGGTTGCCCCGCGGACGCTGCGAACCCATGCTATGGGCCATCGGGACGGCCACGCGCCGTGCCGCGGCGCGCCGCGACCGGCCATTCGGGCCAGCGCGGACGTGCGGCAGCGCACGACGTGGGAGGCGTGGACGGTGACGGCGCGGTTGCTGGTCGGTGTCGATATCGGGACCCCGGCACGCGGGCCCTTCTCGTCGACGACACCGGGCAGGTGCGCGGGCAAGGTGTGGGGGCCGTACTCCTTTGACGTCCCCCGACCCGGCTGGACCGAGCAGGATCCGGTCATGGAGGGGGTGGCCTTCGGGCTCCGGGACTCGTTCGAGATCCTGCGGACGATGGGCGTCGAGGTGACTCAGATCCGCGCATCAGGGGGAGGCGCCGCGAGCGCGCTGTGGCGAGAGATCCTCGCCGGTGCACTCGGCGCGGAAGTTGTCGTGATGACGGTCACCGAGCGTGCGGCGTACGGCGCCGCCCTGCTCGCCGGCGTGGGCGCCGGCGTGTTTTCGACGGTCGAAGCGGCGTGTGGCGCTATGCTTCGGGTGGCGAGCGGAACCTCGCCGCGGCCCGGCGCTCGCGCGGCTTACGAGGCGCTGTACGGAGTCTACCGGGCGTTGTATCCAGCCCTGCGCCGCGCGTTCCAGCGGCTGGCAGAGACGCCGCGCACAACCGGCGTGTGATCGCGCGGTCGCAGCCGGGCGGGACGCGCCCGTGTCACCGCGGAGCGGCGACGCGTCAGCGCGATCAGGTCCCGACGGTGCCGATCGCCTCCATGAACCGGTCCTTGAAGTAGATCGGGCGCCGCGGCACGCGTACGAACGCGGTCGCCTGCTCGACCTTAGCCAGGATGAACCACGGCCCCGGCTCGCGCAGCGCGCGCGCGACGGCGCCTGCGAACCCATCCAGATCGGCCACCGTCGCCGTGTGGGTGAGCCCTGCGCCCCGCGCGATCGCCTCGAGGTCCGCGCCCCGCGTC
>DASQGM010000289.1:0-1759 GCA_035632615.1 bacterium
TCCATCTCTGCCGGACGTTTCACCGGGAGGTGGGCCTCCCGCCGCACGCCTATCAGACGCAGGTGAGGGTGGAACGCGCGCGGTCGCTCCTGCGCAACGGGGTGCCGATCGCCGAAGCGGCGGCGGCCGTGGGATTCTACGATCAGGCGCACCTCACGCGGCAGTTCAAGCGGGTCATCGGGGTGACCCCCGGGCAGTACGTGGGCGCAGCCGCACCGCGCGCTCCCAGCTGACGCCCCCGGCACCTCTCGAGCCGGTCAGGCGGCGACCGACGTGCTCCCGGCACGGGCCGCATCAACGGATTCGGACACGGTCCTTCGTTGGGTCAAAGGATTCCCGACCCCTCGCGCTGGTATTACCAATTGGTGGGTATAATCAACCGCAAAGGGGATAGGCGTCCCCGAGTCGGCCGCTGGATGTCGCGGCGTCCCGGGATTCCCCGGTCGCCCGCTCAGGACGCTCAGTTGACGAGGTCACCATCACTCTAGCTTCGCGTAGACGCGCCGACAAGGACGGGGTGAGAATGCGGGCGGTCGCTATCGCTGTGCTCTTCGGGTTCATGCTTCTGGCGGGATCGGCGGGGCGCACGCCGGTCCGCGCGCAGCAGTCTCCGTCGGCCAGCGTGTTTCAGCTGTTCGTCATCACGGGGAGCTTTCATGGCACGCAAACCGTCTACTATGCCGTGACCCAGGGAACAGGGTTCTTTATCTCCCCGGACGGCACGGCGCTGACGAACAGCCACGTGGTCTACCCGGCGCGCACCCAGCCCACGACGTATCAGCTCATCGCGCTGGTGAACGGGGAGTTCTACGGGGCGAGCCTCGTCTGCGCAAGCGAGCTCCCCGAGGATCCGATGAAGGCACACCCTCGCGGAGTCGAGACCAGCCGGGACATCGCGGAGATTCGATTGACCAGTCCACAGTTCCCCTTCTCGCAATTCGGCGCCAACAACACGCCCTACGCCATCGCGCACGTGGGCGCGCTTCCCCAGTTCCCGGCGCTCGAGCTCGGAGCGAATCCCAACGTGGGAGACGCGGTTCGCGTCCTCGGATACGGGCGCATCAGCGCTTCCGTCCCGTATGCGTGGTCGGCCCAGGGGACGGTCAGTAAGATTCTCCCGGCGGCGGACGGCACGCCGCTCCTGGCCATCAGGTTTGGGCGGGGGGTCGAACCGGGCGACAGCGGGGCGCCGGTGCTGAACTCGCTGGATCAGGCCGTGGGCATCCTCTCGTGGATGGATCCATCCGACCACACGCTCGGGTACGGCATCAGCCGCGTCGCGTTGAACCCGGCCTGCCAGTAGCCTGAGCGCCCCGAGGCTAGTACGGCCTCACGTAGGTGTCGAACCCCGCCGCCTGGAGCGTCGCTGCGAGCTGATCCGCCGCGGTCCGGTCCAGCTTGTCGCCTACGCGCACGCGGTAGAGGTTGTCCTTGCTTACGATCGGAGCAAATCCGTGGGCGCGCAGTTGTTCGGCCAGCAGATCCGCGTTCGCCTGATCCCGGAGCGCGCCGACCTGCACGGTATAGCGC
Source organism: bacterium (assembly GCA_035632615.1). GTDB lineage: Bacteria > Sysuimicrobiota > Sysuimicrobiia > Sysuimicrobiales > Segetimicrobiaceae > JAJPIA01. The sequence goes on from DASQGM010000289.1 coordinate 1,531, forward strand.
GTTGGTTGCGGGCCGGCCGGCGGACCCACGGGGGTCGGTGGCGACACCAGCACGATCGGCGTCCGCTTTGAGCCCCCCGCTTCGGGCGACGGCGGCTGGGCCACCCCCACCTTCACCTTGGTCGAATCGGCTCCGCCCGACGGTGCTTGGGACGGCGCCGGCGCGACGGCACTCGGTGGCGCCGGTGTAACGGATGTCGCCGTCTGCTCCGGCGTCACGGCCGGGTGAG
>DASQGM010000290.1:0-5203 GCA_035632615.1 bacterium
CCCCGCTCCGGCGAGCGTGAGTTGACGACGATACGCGCGCCTTCGCGCGCGTACGCCCACGCGATCGCCTCTCCGATGCCCATGCTCGATCCGGTGATCACCGCGACGCGCTCGCGGAGTCGCATCGCTCCCCTCCCGTCCGCACCGGCGCGCGCGGCGTACGCCGCTTGCCGCGCCCGACCCGTCGCTTGGCCCTCGTACGGCTTTGCCCTAATGGAAGCGATTCCGCCGGATTGATTCCGGATCCGAAAAGCCCACTCCTCTGCACGAACCGGCACGTATGCGCGGGGCGCGGCGCCTACCCGCGGAAGCTGTCGTCGCCGCGACCTAGGCCTTGACGCGGACACCGGCTGGATCGTAGGGGGACCGAAGCCCGATCGTTGCCCGCACGCGCTCGGTGGCCACCTCGACGGCGTACGTCCCCGAAGCGAGAAACGCGCTCGTCACGCCGTCCTCGGATTCCAGATACCCTAGCCCGACGGACCTGCCGAGCGTGTGCCCGTACGCGCCCGAGGTCACCCGCCCGGCGAGCACCCCGTTCCGGTAGATCGGCTCCTCGCCGAAGAGCAGCGGCGCGGGATCGTCCAGGGTGAGATTGACCAGCCGGCGCGTCCGCGGCCGGGCGCGCTGCGCGAGCAGCGCGTCGCGGCCGATGAACGCCGGCGCTTTGTCGAACGCCACCGCGAAGCCGAGCCCCGCGTCGAGGGGCGTGTCCCGCCCCGTGATGTCGACGCCCCAGGCCCGGTAGCCCTTCTCACAGCGGAGCGAGTCCATGGCGTGGTAGCCGGCGTGGCGCAGGCCGGCGGTGCCGCGCTCGAGCAGCGCGTCATAGACGCCCACGGCGTACTCCGTGGGGATGTACAGCTCCCACCCCAGTTCGCCAACGTACGTGATCCTCAGGGCCCAAACGTGCGCATAGCCGATGGAGAGGTCGCGGCACGACGCAAACGGGGCAGCCGCGTCTGAGACGTCGGCGTCGGTGCAGCGCGCCAGGAGGGTTCGGGCGCCCGGCCCCATCACGCCAAGCACCGCGAAGGCGGACGTCACGTCGGTGATGACCGCGGGCGTCCCCGGCGGAATGTGCGAGGCGATCCAGTGATAGTCGTGCGCCCCCGCGGCCGCCCCGGTGACGATGAGATAGCGATCGTCCGCGAGCCGGGTGACCGTGAGGTCGCACTCGATGCCGCCGCGCTCGTTCAACATCGCCGTGTAGACGACCCTGCCGGCGGGACCGCCGACGTCGTTGGCGCACAGGCGCTGCAGCACGGCTTCGGCCGCGGGCCCCTGGACGAGAAACTTGGCAAAGGTGGACTGGTCGAACAGGCCGACCGAGTCGCGCACGGCGCGGTGCTCCTCCGCAGCGTACGGGAACCAGTTCTGACGGTTGTACGAGTAGGCGTACGCCGGCTCGACACCGTCCGGCGCGTACCAGTTCGGGCGTTCCCATCCGGCGACGACGCCGAAACACGCGCCGCGCGCCGCGAGCCGCTCATGGAACGGCGAGCGGCGAACGGGACGCGCCGTCTCGGGCTGCCGGAACGGCCAATGCATGGCGTACAACACCCCGAGCGATTCGACCGTGCGCTCGCGCAGGTAGCGGGCAGTGCCCTGGAACCTCGAGAACCGCCGGATGTCGACGTCCCAGAGATCCATAGGCGGCGCGCCCTCCACGATCCAACGCGCGAGCGCCTGCGTCGCGCCCGGCGCCGAGGCGATGCCCGTGGAGTTGAACCCCGCGGCCACGAAGAAGTTTCGGAGCTCGGGCGCCTCGCCGAGAATGAAGCGCGTATCCGGCGTGAAGCTCTCGGGGCCGGTAAAGATCTCAGAGGGTTCTGCCGCCTCGAGCGCGGGGACGCGGGCCCTCGCATTGTCCAAGAAGAGCCGACACTGCGCCCAGTCGGTGTCCAGGCGCCCAAACGCGAAGCCCTCCGGGATCCCGTCGAGGCCCCACGGCCGGGACGCCGGACCGAAGCCCCCCATCAGGAGACATCCGTCGCGTTCACGGAAATAGATGAGCCCGTCGGGGTCGCGGAGCGCTGGGAGCTCCGGGCTCACGGGACCGGCGAGCGGCAGCAGGACGTACATGTGCTCCGCGGCGCACAGGGGCACGGTGGCGCCCGCGAGCCTGCCGATCTCCCGCGCCCACATGCCGCCGCAGTTCACCGCGACGTCACAGGCGATCTCGCCGTGGTCGGTTGCAACGGCTTCGACCGCGCCGCGGCGCTCAGCGATGCCCGTGACCTTGACCCCCTCGCAAATGATCGCGCCTCGCCGCCGGGCCGCCTCTCCGAGGGCGAGCGCCGTGTTCCCGGGGTGGGTCACACCGTCCCCGGGAAAGTAGACGGCGCCGACGAGGTCGTCGGTGCGCATGAGCGGCCACAACCTGCCGGCCTCCCGCGGTCCGATCAGCTCGGCCTGCACGCCCGCGGCGCGCGCCGTCGACACGCCGCGCTTGAGCTCTTCCATTCGCTCACGGGTACGGGCGACCGTGAGGCCGCCGGTTACTCTGAAGCCGGTCGGCCGCCCGGTCTCGGTTTCGAGCCGCTCGTAGAGTCGGCCAGCCGCGGCGGCGAGCTTCGTCAGCGTCTGAGTGGCCCGCAGCTGGCTCACCAGCCCGGCGGCGTGCCACGTCGTGCCGGAGGAGAGGGTGTGACGTTCGAGGAGCACCACGTCGCGCCAGCCGAGTTCGGTCAAGTGGTAGGCGAGGCTGCATCCCGTGATGCCGCCGCCGGCGATCACGACCCGCGCGTGGCGGGGAACGGTCGCGGACATGGTCTGGCGATCCGCTCCGCCGGTCAGGCCGACGGCGGCTTCAGCCCGTGGAGGCCCCGATAGTCCACCGGGGTCGAGGGCGACCAACCCGCCAGCAACTCGGGCGACGGCCGATAGACTTCCACACCGAGCGGCCGGCACGTCGACAGCGGATCGCCCCGCGCCGGGCCCCACATCTGCACGGACAGGTCGCCGTGTGGGCAGGTGGAAAGCGCGCAGAGGAGATCCATCTCGGAGAAGAACTCGAAGAAGTCTCCTTGCCGTGCCGGACTGGCCTTCGCGAAGTACCGCCCGTCCCGCCGCAGCCCGGTGACCATGAAGATGTTGAGCACGTCATGGACATCGAACTCGGCCAGGCGATACGGGGCGACCGCGCGCACCAGATTCGAGTGGCAGGAGTAGTCGAACTCCTCCCCGTTCAACAGCCGGTGCACGTACGGGTCGCAGCGCGTCCCGAGCAGGTCGTGGCACCCCGCCCCGTCCTCGTCGATGCCGTAGTTGAGCGTGTCGTTCGTGATGGTCAGCATCGGCCGGAGGTACGGGAGGCACGACCACAACCGGTCGAAGGTCGTGACGTGCGTGCCGTACAGCTGCCGCGTGCGGGACGCCCAAAAGCGCTCGCGCGGGTTGTGCCGGTTCCACACGTTGAAGTCGGCCACCTGCGGCCCCTCGACCACCACGACGCGGCACAGGTGCGCGGCGGGAACGGTCCAGGCCCGGCCCGACCGGATCGGGACGATGAATCGGTCGACGAGGGTCCGCCGCTCCACGTCTTGCGCGAGCCGCGCGTAGAACCCGCGGTCCACGTCGAGCGCCGTGCCGGGACCATGGTCGTAGAGCGCCCGTGGCTCTGCCATACGACACCTCCCTATGATCGGGACGGGCGGACCTCCGCCGACGTCTCGCGCATGGTTACGGCGCGCGATCGTGCCGGATCTCCGCGGCGCCGGGACGCGTCCCCACCCCAAGGTACGCCCGCCGCACCGCCTCGTTCTTTGCGAGTTCGGCGCCCGACCCCTCCAACGCGACGCGCCCGTTTTCCAGCACGTACCCACGCCGCGCCAGGCGCAGCGCGGCGTTCGCGTTTTGCTCGACCAGCAGCACCGTCGTTCCGTCCCGGTTGATCTCGGCGATCGTCGCGAAGATCGCACGCACGAGGACCGGCGCCAGCCCCATCGAAGGCTCGTCGAGCAACAACAGCCGCGGTCTGGTCATCAGCGCCCGCGCGATCGCGAGCATCTGCTGCTCGCCGCCGGAGAGCGTGCCGGCGAGCTGGCCCCGGCGCTCCGCCAGCCGGGGAAACAGCGCAAACACGCGGTCGAGCGCCTCTCGGGAGACGCGCGCCTCGGCGTAGGCGCCGAGCCGAAGGTTCTCGTCGACCGTCATCAGGGTGAAGATCCACCGCCCTTCCGGCACGTGCGTCAGCCCCAGGCGGACGATCTCGTGCGCCGGGCGCGTGTCGATCCGCGCGCCGGCGAATCGCACCTCGCCCGACCGGGGGCGCAGGAGCCCGGAGATCGTGCGCAGCGCGGTCGTCTTCCCGGCGCCGTTCGCACCGAGCAGCGCGACGATCTCGCCCTCCTCCACGTTCAACGAGATGCCGTGGAGAGCCTCGATGTTCCCGTAGGCCGTGAAGAGGTCCCTCACCGCGAGCAGGCTCACCGGGATGTCCTCACGCGTCGTCCTCCCGGCCGAGGTAGGCTTCGATCACCTGCGGATTGCGCTGGATCTCCTCCGGGACGCCTTCGGCGATCTGGACCCCGTGGTCCAGCACGATGACACGATCGCTGACCCCCATCACCACGCTCATATCGTGTTCGATGAAGAGGACCGTGGTGCCGGACGCGCGGATCCGGCCGACGAGCTGCACGAGCCCGGCCTTCTCCGCGGGGTTCATGCCGCTCGCCGGTTCATCCAAGATGAGGAGCCGCGGACCTGTCGCCAGCGCCCGGGCGATCTCCAGCCGCCGCTGATCGCCGTAGGCCAACTCCCGGGCCCGATTGTGTGCGCGCGCCTCCAAGCCGGCGAACACCAGCCACCGGTACGTCTCCTCCCGCGCCCAGGCTTCTTCCCGCCGGTGCAGGGGCGTGTGCAGGAGCGAATCGAGCGTGCCCGCTCTGGTCCGGCCGTGCAACCCGAGCATCACGTTCTCGTCCACGTCGAGATCCGGGAACAGCCGGATCATCTGAAAGGTGCGCGCGATCCCCCGCTTCACGATGAGATCGGGGCGCAGCCCCGTGACGTCCACCCCTTCGAAGGTGATGTGCCCGGACGTGGGCCGAAGAAAGCCCGTGATGCAGTTGAACACGGTCGTCTTGCCCGCCCCGTTCGGGCCGATGATGCTAAGGATCTCCCGCGGTCGCACAGCGAACGACACGTCGGACACCGCGAGCAGGCCGCCGAAACGCATCGTCAGCTGCTCGACCCCCAG
>DASQGM010000291.1:0-3389 GCA_035632615.1 bacterium
CGCGGAGACGCTGGCCCCGGACGCCCCCGCGGTGCGCCGGCTGCTGGAGGAGGAGTACCGACCGTAGGTCCGCCGGCCCCGCACGCCCGCGCGCGTGCTACAGCGTGACGACCATCCCGTCGTCGGCGTGCTCGAAGGGCAGCGTGTCGCGGTGCGCGAGCATCGCCGGGCCCAAGTGCGTGATGATGAGGCGCTTCGTGTCGAGCACGTCGCGGTGCGCGACCAGCGTCGGCAGATCGGTGTGGTACCGGATCTTCCGATCATAGGAGTTGCACTCGCAGATCATCAGGTCGGTGCCCCGCGCAGCGTCCGTCAGGGCGTCCGTCCACTCCGTGTCTCCAGAAAAGGCAAACGCCTTGCCGTCGCGTTCGAAGCGCAGCGCAAACGGCGGGGCCCCGCTCTCGTGCCGCACGAGGTACGCGGTGACCGTCGTCGCGCCGAAGTCGCGGGGTTGCCCCGCCGCGAGCTCGACGATCTCCAGCGGGAACCGCCATCCTTCCGCCCACGCGCCGGGATAGAGCACGTCCATCATCGCGACGATACGCGCGGACGTCCCGGGCGGCCCCGCGACCAGCAGCGGTGCGGTGCGCCTCCGAACGAAATGCGCGTCCATGATCACGTACGGCAGCCCACCGAAGTGATCGCCGTGGAGATGGCTCAGGAAGATCGTGCCGATCGCGGCCGTGTCGACTCCGCGCTGCTGGAGCGCCGTGATCGCCGACGCGCCGCAGTCCACCAAGAACCGGTCCGCGCCCGCCTCGACGAAGATACAGGTGTGGAACCGGCCGCCGCTCGCGAATGCGTCGCCGGTCCCGAGAAACGTGATCCGCATTGAGACCGCGGCGCTATTTCTTCTGGAACGGCGCGAGAATCTTGTCCGCGTCCTGCTGCGCGACCCGCAGCCCCTGATCCACGGTCTCCTTGCCGGTCAGGATCGCCTGCAGGTGGTCTGAGTACATCAGCTGGATCTGACCGCTCTGGTGTGTGGCCAGCTCGGCCTGTGCGTACGTCAGCTGATCGCGCGCGGTGAGCGCCTGCGGGAACTTGTCCGTGTACGCCTTATATGACCCCACACCGAACGCCGACCGGCGGACCGCCACGTAGCCGGACGCCTCGCTCCAGCGCGCGGCCTGCTCGGGCGCGGTCATCCACTGGACGAACTGCCACGCGGCCCGCTGGCGGTCGGCGGGGATCCCCTGGAAGATGTAGAGGTTCCCGCCGCCGGTGGGGGTCCCGTATGTCTTGTCCGCGGGCATGAACGCCGTCCCAAACGGGAACTTGGCGTTGTCGCGGATGAACGTGAGGCTCCCGGTCGAATGGTAGATCATCGCGAACTGGCCGCCGACGAACGCCGTGGGCAGCGTCCCCCAGTCGGTAATGCCCGTGGGCTCAGCGCCCATCGTCTGCAGTCTCGACCAAAACGCCAGCGCGGAGTGCGTCGCCGGCGTGTCGAAGAAGACCTGCGTCCCTTCCGGGTTCGCCAAACGTGCCTGGCCCGCCTCGATGACGAATCCCTGATAGAGCCAGTAGGTGTTTCCCGACGTCGGAATCCCGACGCCCCACTGCGACACGTGGCCGGACGTGTCCTTGACCGTCAGTTTCTGCGCGTCCGCCGCCAGCTCGGTCCAATTCTTGGGAGGGGTTTGGGGATCCAATCCAGCCTTCCGAAACGCGTCTTGATTATAGTAGAGGACGATCGTGCTCCGCTGAAACGGGATCGAGTACGTCGTGTTCCCGATCTGTGCGTTACGCATGAACGCGCTGAAGAAATCTGAACGGAACCGGTCGCCTCCCGCCCGTTGAATGAAGCCGTCCAGCGGGACGATCGCGTGCATGTCGAGCAGCGTGAAGAGATCGGTGGAGAGCAGGACGGCCACGTCCGGGGGGGCCCCACCCATCACGGCCGTCTGGACCTTGGCCATCGTTTGGTAGTAGTCGCCAGCAAAGACGGGCGTGACGTGAACGCCGGGATGGGCTATGTTGAAGTCGTCCACCATTCCGTTCATCACCTTGGCGAGCGGGCCGGCGACCCCGACGGGGTAGTAGAACTTCAGCTCCGCGGCCGCGCCCGCAGGCCGTACCGTGAACACGGGGAACGCGAGCGCCGCGACCACCACCAGAATCACCCACCGCCTCAGCACAGACCCACCTCCACGAGAACTAGGTTTCCGCTTGCACTGTCGGCCCCACTTCCGGCTGATCCGGTGAATCTCCTGCGCGGTCTGTGGGACTTCGGCAACACGGCCGGCCACGCCCGCGGCGACATGTCCCTGGCCCGGTCGAATCGTGGAATCGCGGGGGCCGCCGGATCAGTCGATGCGTATCATTTCGTTGTTATCAAACGACGATGTGCAGTTGATCGTTTCTCGACCATTGTTCGATCGTTCCGTGAATCACATCGGCAGGATGACTAAGAAATGATTCGGACCATGCCGATCCCCACGGCATGGCTGTCGGTACGGAAGTCCGCCGAAAGGGAACAATATTCTATGTAGGACCATCGCGGGGGGAGCAACGTCACCGCGCCGATCGCGCGGCACGCGAGGGTCTACGATGTCAGACGTCCCATCCGGGCGGCCCGCCCGATCGCCGCACTATCCCGCCGGATCTCGAGATCCTCCCGTGCCGTCGCGGTCGGCGATCCCGCGCCCAGGCCCGCGCGTGCGCCCTCGTGCTGAACTGGCGCGTGCGGGGCGGCGTCCCGGGGGAGGAAGATTCCTGAGCGAGTGCGATCCAAACGAGCGCAAAACAAGGAGGAGAGCCATGAACAAACTCACCATCGCGTTGCTTGGCTTGACGCTGGGTACCGTCGTCCTGACCGGCCCGGCTCTCGCGCAGACCCAGCAGCCATCCAGTCCCTCCGTGCAGCCGGTGCCGCAGGATCAGAGCCAGCCCGCAACGCAACCCGGCGACCAGAGCCAGTCGACCATGCAACCAAGCGAGAGCCTGCCTCAGTCCAATGGGCCGAGCACGGCGATGGATGGTGTGATCTCGGACATCCACGTCTTCAACTGCGGCCTCACGGGCGGGGCGCAGTCCACGTCGACGCAGGAGTGCTGGGCAATGATCCAGGTGACCTCGGCGCCCGCACCGGTGGATCCGATGGTCGAACAGGGCAACGCCGTGTCGGCGATCAACCCGGTCACGGTGTTCGTGATGCCTGGGACGTCGGTCTCGATGCACCACACAGGCGCATCGGTCCCGGTGACAGCGTTGCAGAAGGGCGATGAAATAGACATCTCGTACCAACCGGCCAATTTCGGCAACGTCGCAACCGACGTGACACTCGTGGCGCGCCTTGGTGGCGGGCTTGGTTACGGCTACTAGGGTGCACTCAAGGCTTCGCCCCGCGGGGCGGCGTGCGGACCTCCGACGCCGCCCCGCGGCTG
>DASQGM010000292.1:0-9219 GCA_035632615.1 bacterium
GGACCCGCCGAACCCAAATCCGATAAGCACCCGGGTCGCGTCCCCGCGGAACAGCACGAAGATGATCGTCGCGCCGAGGAGGCCCAGGCCGACGGTGAACATGCCCGACACCGTGCCGGCCTGGAACGCGGTCTCGAGCGCCTCCTTGAAGCTGCGCGTTGCGGCGTAGGCCGTGCGCACGTTGCCGCGCACGGCGAGGTTCATGCCGACGTACCCGGCGCCGTAGCTGGCGAGGCAGCCCATCAGGAACGCCAAGGCGATGCCGACCGCGAGCGTCGGCGTGGCGTAGATGGGCAGGTACAGCACGAACAGCGCGATCGTGATCGCGATTACAAACAGTGACATCGTTCGGAACTGACGCCGGAGGTACGCCCGGGCGCCCTCCTGGATGGCCGCCGCCACCTCCTGCATCGATGCCGGCCCCGCACTCCGCCGCAGCACGCGCGCGCTCAACCACCATCCGTAGAGCAGGGCGATCGCCGCCGTGGCCAGCACGAGCCACAAAAGGAGGGACTCGAGGCCCCCGAACGGCGGGAGTGTGATGCTGGATTCGCTCATCAGAAAGCCTCCTGGCCCTGATCTGCGTGGAGCGCGGCGCCCTTTATGATACCAGAGCAAGGCGCGGCGATTCAAGAAAAATCCCCGTCCAGAGGAGCAAAATGGTCATTTTTGACCTGATTTGAAGCGCAGAGCCGGATTTCAGCGATGTGGCGCTCTGGTGCGGGTCCAGCGCGCGAAGCGTTCGTCTAGGGCGTTAAGAGCGCATTAATAGGTCGCTGGCGGCCGGAGTGTCACGGCGTGACGCTCACCTGGGCTTTGGCGTCGATCCCGTGTTGCGCAAAGAATCCTTGATTTACCTCGAGCGCGTACCGGTACTGGTTTTTTGGACCGTACGTCGGGAACGGGCCGTTCTCGGGGTCGGCGGCGACCGCCATGTCGAGCAGGCCCACGATGTGGCCGGCGTTGTCGATGAAGGCGATCGACAGCGGGATGAGCGTGTCCTTCATCCAGAACGGGTCGCGCGTGATGTCCTCGAACACGAACAGCATGCCGGCGTCCGGCGCGAGCGCGGTCCGGCACATCAGCCCAACCTCCCGCGCGGCTTCGGTGTCGGCGATCTCGACCTGGACGCGCGTGGCCGCGCCGCCCTCCGTGAACGTGACCACCCCGTGCTTGTAGGTGAACGTGGGGACGGTGCAGGCTGCGCGCGCAGGGGGAGCGGTCGGGCCGAGCAACGCCAGCACGCAGGCGGCAAATAACACCGCGGTCAGTCTTTGCATACGATCCTCCCTACGTTTGGCGGCGGACGCCGCCCGTACAATACCGCCGCATTAGTGTAGCATGCCGTCGAGCCAGGCAAGGATCCGGGACACCGCGGGATTGTCCACGGCGTCCTCGATGTCGAGATGCGTGAACCCGGGAAAGATCTCGACCCCCACGTCGCCCGGCGGCGTCGCGATGTGTGCCCGATAGAACATGGTCGTCTGCGGCCGCCGGAGGAGCCCGTTCCCGGCCCCGAGGATGAGCACGGGCAGCTTCGTATAGCGTACCTGCGTCAGGCTCGCGAAGCGGCGCGCGAACTCGTCGCTGGTGTCGAGCCCGGCGGCAAGCCCCAGGTCCAGCACGAGCCGCCACGGGACGTACCATTGGGTGAAGTCGGCGCCGGGCCGCAGCATGGCGGTGACCAAGGCGCGCAGATCGACCCGCCCGCGCGGCTCGCTGCGATTGTACGGAATCCACTCGATCAGCGCGTGCCCCGGCGCCGGCCGGCCGCTGGCAAGGTCGAGCAGGCCGTCCCGATTGATGTTCGCCGGGTCGGCGATGCGCTTGAAGACACCGAGCGGTGCGCCGATCGAGGCGCGCACGAACAGGTCGGGCTGCGTCTGATCGGACACGATGCCCCCCAACAGGGCCTCGTTGGTCATCGGCAGTCCGTTCCGGGGCGGGAACGGTAGATGGCTCGCCGCGTCCGGGCGCAGGTACGCGTACGACGCGACGACGTCGAGCAGAACGCTGTCCTGCGGCCGCGCGACATCTTCCAGATCCGAGAACGGCGACGCGAGGCGCCGGATGAGCGCGCGGACACCGGGGATCCGGGGGAGCAACGGGATGCTCACCCCGTCCAGATACTGGCCGCCGGTGAGACGCGGGATCAGCGAAAGCGGGATGCCGTCGACGAGCAGCAGGCCGCTGATGTCACGCGCGCCAGCTCCCGGGGACGGCGCGGGGACGCCGTCGGCCAGCGGGACCGGATCCGGTCCGGGGATTCGATCGAAATCGTACCCGGCGTAGAGCGCCGAGAGAATGCCGCCGAGCGAGTGTCCGCCGAGGACGACGCGCGCCCCGGGGGCCCGACGGTGCGCCTCTTGCACGATCGCGTGCATATCCCGTAGGTGGACGTCGAGCCCCCAGTAGGCCGCGTAGGCCGCGGCGTCGGGGGCCAGCGGACGGTACGTGTTCCCGTCGATCGGCATGCCGCCGTAGTAGTAGCTCAGCGCGAAGTCCGGGTTCCCGTACGCGAGCGCCGCGACGACGCCGCGCCGATCTTGCAGCAGCGTGGCGCGCGGCGCGTCGATCCACACCTCGAGGCGGGGGTTGCGCGCGATGAGCTGACGCGCCAGGATGTCCAGGGTGTTGGGTCCCGAGTTGAGGCCCGGGATGAGCACGAGGACGACCGTGGGCGGGGGCGCGCCCGGCGCGAAATACCGGAATGCCACCGCGTGGTTATAGGGCTCGGGGGTGTGGGTCTCCTGTGCTCCCTGGACGTCCACGACCGCGCGCACGACCGCGTCCGGGGAAGGCTGCGCCTGGCCGGTGCCGCTGATCGCGGCGCTGAGCAGCAGAACGAGCAGCAGCGCGATGCCGAGCCGAACGCCCATGTGTGGGAATACGTTTGGGGGCGGGGAGGAAATGCCCTGCAACGCCGCGAACCCACTCAGCCCCGTGGCAGACTATGACGTGATCGTGGTAGGCGCCGGGCCCGGCGGTGCGGAGTCCGCGCGGACGGCCGTTCGCGCCGGGCTGCGCACGCTGCTCCTCGAGGAACACCCGACGGTGGGCGTCCCAAGCCACTGCACGGGCAAGCTGTCGTTCCACGCGTTCGACGAACTGGAAATCCCCCGCGCGCTCGCCCACACGGCGGTGAGCGCGGCCGTGCTCTACTCCCCGAGCGGAGTCGCGGTGCGGGTCCGGCGGTCCACCGTGGATTCGTACGCCGTGGACCGGATCGTGTTCGACCGGTGGGTTGCGCAACGGGCGCAGGAGGCCGGCGTGGAGCTGGTGACCGGGGTCCGGGTGACCGAGGCGACGCGGGTCAACGGCAGCGTCGTCGTCCGGGGTGGGCGGGCCGGCCACACGTTTGAGGCGCGCGCGCGTCTCCTGATCGACGCGGAGGGATCGGCGCCGCGCCTGCTCGAGATGTTGGGCGTCGCGATTCCCCGGCGGCACGCGTTCGGCCTGCAGTACCAGATCCGCGGCATCGGCGGCGTGGAGCAGGACACCCCCGAGATGTTCTTTGGCGATGACGTCGCGCCGGGCTTCTTCGCGTGGCTGATGCCGGTGGGAAACGATACGAGCCGCGTTGGGCTCGCCGTGGACCCTCAACGGACGTCGCGCCGGCCGGTGTGGTACCTTGAGCGGCTCCTCGCCTCGCACCCGGCAATGCGCGGCCGCATGGCGGGCGCCGTGATCGAGCGGAAGGTGGCCGGCCGGATCCCGCTGTTGACCGGGACGGCGGCGACCAGCGCCGATCACGTGATCGTCGTCGGCGACGCGGCGGGGATGGTGAAGGCGACCTCCGGCGGCGGGATCTACTATGCGATGACGGCGGGTCGGATCGCAGGACAAATGGCCGCGCGCTACGTCGGCGGGGACGGCACCGCGCTCAGCGCGTACGAGCGAGGATGGCGGCGCCGCATCGGACGCGAGGTCAGGTTCACCGCATTCAGCCGGCGCGCAATCAACCGGCTGTCCGACGCGGAGCTCGACACCGTCATGCGCGTGATCGCCGAGAGTCCGCGGATCCTCGCGAGCATCGCGGACGCCGGCGACACCCAGTTTCAGTCCAAGCTGTTCGGCCCGTTGATGCGTGGCCTGAGCGCGGCCATGGTCCGTCGCCCCGTCGTCGCCCCGCTCGTAGTCAAGGCGCTGGTGCAGGGCATGTTCGCACAGATGTAGGGTCTCGTTCGGCGCGATCCCGGCGGGGCGCCTTCGCGACGCGTCAGGCCGGCCGCCCGGTGGTGACGCCCGCGAGCACGTCGTTCGCTCGGTCAAGCAACTCCGCGGTGCGCTCCTCCAGGAGCGTCGCCGCGCTCCCCCGGTACTCGCGAGTCTCGTCGCTCAGCCGGGCTTCCCACGCGGCCCAATACCGCCGTACGATGGGACCGCGAACCTCCGGCTCCGCCTCCACCCACTCTTCGACGCGCTTCAGCCGCCACCACGCCGACTCGGGCGCCGGCTCGCCGGCGCCGGCCGTCAGCGGGCGAGGCAGCGGCGCGCCCACGGGAATCGGAAGGAACGCGCAGGTGCACGGCGTCGCCAGACCGCACCACGCGATGATCGGCCCGCCGCGCGCGTGCAGCTCGACGACCATGCTGGCCGCGGTCGCCGTTTGACTCTCGCCGGGATGGATGCAGACCGACGGGCGACCCGCCCCGTTCGGATGCGGAACGGTCGCGGTGCCGATGTGATCACGCAGATGGCGCTGCATCGTGGACACGGTGATCGGATCTGGCCGGTCGACGTATCGGCAGCTGCATGCGTACCGGCCCTCGGCGCGCCCTCGGGCCGCCCGGTCCTCGAACGCGGCGCGGAAATCCAGCTTGGTGCCCGCCGGCGCGGTCCACCAGGCCCGGTCTCTCGCGTAGGCGTCGATGCCGTCCGAACACTCGTCCCAGTCGTCCCCGATGGTGGCGAGGTTGGAAATCGCGGCGGCCCCGCGGACCCGCTTGGCCACCCAGTGGCGCGCGGAGGTCTCGAGCACCCACGCCTCGTCGCGGTCCGCGATGATGAAGCTGTTGTGGTACCGCCGATCCCCATCGACCGCCGCGCTTCCCCCTTGCCCGTGCTCGTCGAGCAGCGACGTGATCACGTCCTTGGCCGTGGCGGCGTCGTGCGCCCGCTCGAGCGCCAGCCGGACGAGGTCCATGCCGAGCAGGCCGGTCGCGGCGACTTCGTCTCGCGTGTGCAGGGCGGTGTTGCCGATCGCGACACCGGCCTCGTTCACCCCGTGCTCAAAGCCCCACAACCACCATGGACGGCTGCCAAGGAGCGCCAGGTTCTCGGGGGCCTGCGCGATCTTGAGGTATTGACACCGGACCGTCGCGCCCGCTGCGTGGGTTCGGCGCGGTGCATGAAAGAGCGGCTGGCACTCGCGCGAGGGCCGATCGCTGTTTTTCGCAAAGATGGTGCCGTCCGTGGTCCCGACCCGCGCGACGACGACATCGCAGCTCATCGCTGTTCCCTCCAATCACAGTGGTGCGCGCATCCGATCCTACACATAGGGCGCCGGGGCGGAGCGGGGCGTAGGGGAGTGGGCGCCTGAGAACCGTGTCGGGGCAAAGAGCCCGATACTGTGCCGGGTCGTTCCGTCGGTTGCCAGATCGGCGAGGATCTCCCCGACGACGCTGGCAAACTTGAACCCGTGCCCCGAGAACCCGGCGGCGACGATGCATTGGGGAGCGGCCGGATGCGGACCGATGACGAAGTTGAGGTCCGGCGTATTGGTGTACATGCACGTCCGAGCGGCGATGCACGGTCCGTTGAGCGCCGGCACGCATCGCGCGAGGTGTTCCCGCATCACCGCGATCTCGGATTCGTGGACGTTGCGGTCGATCGCGTCGGGCGTGCAGGGCGTGAGGCGGAGCGAGAACGCGACCTTGGCGCCGCCGCGGGCTCCCTCGTGCGCGGGGAAGCCGTAGAACCGTTCGCCATCCTCGGGCAGGCACACGTAGACCGGGAAGCGATCGGGGAGGAACGGGTCGATCCCGCCGGGTGGGTCAAACCAGAACATCACCGCCCGCGCGACGGCGAGGGGAAGGTCCAGCTTGGTGAACGCGCTTCGCGCCCACGGCCCGGGGGTGACGATCACGCGCGACGCCTCGTAGACCCCTGCGGCCGTGACGACCCGCACGCGATCGCCGGACGGCAGGGCGTCCCAGCGCAACGCGGGCTCGTTGAAGTGGAGCAGCGCGCCCCGCCGCGCGGCGTGATCGAGGTAGGTGCGAATGGCCACCTCCGGCCGCAGGAACCCTGCCGTGGGCTCGTACACGCCGACCATGTCGGCGCTCGGCGCGAACGGGGGAAAGCGGCGTCGCACGTCCGCGGGCTCCAGGATCTCGTGCGGGAGCCCGGACTCCCGCGCGCTGCGTGCCCCCCCGTCGACGACGCTGTGGTCCGGCCGCCCCACCGCGAGCCCGCCCGTGATCGTCAGCACGCTCGCGCCGGTGTCTCGTTCGAGCCGTCTCCAGAGTTCGTAGGCGCGCTGCAACAGTCGGACGTAGTCCGGTTCCCGGTAGAGCGTGAGGCGTATCATGCGCGACCCGCCGTGGCTGGACCCACGGTCGTGCGCGGCGGTGTACTGCTCGAGGCCGAGCACGCGCTTCCCCCGGGCGGCGAGCTGATAGGCGGCCGCGCTGCCCATCGCGCCCAGGCCCACGACGATGACGTCAACGGTCTCCACGGACCCCACCCCGAGGTGTTCGCGCCTACGTTGGTCGCGTCATGCCCTGTTCGCGACCGCCGACATCACGCGAAGGAAGTTGTCGCGGTAGATCTTGCGCAGATCCGGTTCGGCGATCCCGCGCCTCGTCAGTTCCGCGGTGAGGCCCGGCAGTTCTTCGGAGTTCTCCATGCCGGCGAACGCGAAACGGGCGGTCCCTGGGAACGGCGCCCCGTCTGCGTCCGCGATGCCCTGCGCCGCGTTGATCGTGCGCTGGTACCGGTAGAAGTCTGCCCCGATGCTGACGTGCCCGATGCCGGCAACCTCGATGAGATGTTCGATGTGATCCGCCCACCTGGCAATCGTAGGCTCGCCGGCGTCGATGAAGTTGGGCACCGCCACCGCCCCGACGACGCCGCCGCTCGCGGCGATCGCCCGAATCGTGCCATCGGTCAGATTGCGGGGGTGGTCCCGGAGCGCCCGGGCGTTGGCGTGGCTGGCGATGACGGGTCTCGTGGACGCTTCGAGAATGTCCGCCGTCGTTCGATCGGAGCCGTGCGACACGTCCACGATGACGCCCAGGCGGTTCATCTCCTTGACCGCGCGGTGGCCGAGGCGGGTCAACCCCCCGGACGAGTCGTGCTCCCAATCGCCGACTCCCAGGGACGTCCGGCGCGCCCAGGTGACCGAGAGCATGCGGAGTCCGAGCCGATGCAACAGGCGGAGCGCGGAGAGGTCGTTCCCCAACGGCTCCGCGCCTTCCAGCGCGACCAAGACGGCGATCTTGCCCTGCGCATTGATCCGTTGGATCTCCGTCGCCGACAGGGCGATCTCGAGGTCGTCACGGTTGTCCTCGATCTCGGTGAACAACCCGTCGAGCAGCCAGAGCGCGTGGCGCAGGGCCCCTTCGGGGACGTAGACGGACGGCGTGAAAATCGCCGCCACGACCGCGCTCACGCCCCCGGCGCGGAACCGCGGCAGCCAGTACGTGCGCAACGAATCGTAGACGCCGTCGAACCGTTGTTTGGCGATGGCGACCGGGAAGTCATCGTGCAGATTGATGATGCCGATGCGGCGCGTGAGCTCCGCGTCCGCGGCGGTGAAGTGCTGGGTCGCCATCCGTCCGTCCCCCGTCGGTGTGCCGTGATGGGAACTCCGGCCCTATTAGCCGGCCGCGCGCTACTTCAGTTCGACCGTCTCCATATACTCGATCGACGACGGCTGCCCCACGAGCCCCTCGACGTTCTTCTGCAACAGGAGCGGCAGCTTCGCGTGAGCGATCGGGACATCCCGGTAGTCCGCCATCACGGCTTCCTCGGCCTGCGCGTACATCCTCGCGCGCTGCGCTTGATTGGTGATCGTCTTGGCCTTGTTGATCAGGTCGAAGACGGCGGGGTTGTTGTACGACAGGTACGCGTTCTGGGGATCGTACTTCGGGAAGAAGTATCCCAGCCAGTCGTCGGGATCGCCGTTGTCCCCGATCCAGCCGATCATGAAGATCGGGAACTTGTTCGTTTTGCGGTCGGCGAGATACGCCGCGACGTCCTCGGTCCGCAAGCTCGCCCGCATGCCGGCCTTGCCCAGGTCGCTCGCGATCGCGGTGGCGATCTCCTTGGACTGCGGGAAATACGGCCGGTTGAAGGGGAGATACCAGAGGTCGAACGAGAGGCCGTTCGGGTAGCCGGCTTCGGCTAGGAGCTTCTTGGCCAGCTCTGGGTCGTACGGGATGGGCTTGACGCTGGCGCGTCCCCACATCGTCGGTGGCATATGCTGATCCGCCACTTGTCCGAACTGGCCGTACAGTCCCTGGACGATGGCCTGGCGATTGATCGCCACGGCCACGGCCTGGCGGAGCCGCGGATCCGTGAACGGTGCGGTGTTCATGTTAAATCGAAGCCAACCGGTGCTGAACGGCGGCCGGAGCGCGAGTTTGAAGGCCGGGTCAGCCTGCACCGCCTTGATGTCGTCCACGTTCGGGTTCTCCATGGCATTGATCTCACCGGCCCTGAGCGCGAGGAGCCGGGCGCCGTTGTCTTTGATCACGCGCATGATGAGGCGCGGTGTCTTGGGGAGTCCCTTCCGGAAATACGCCGGATTTGCCTGGAACGTGATGTGGTCGTCTCGAACCCACTCCGCCAACTGGTACGGGCCGGTCCCTACAGGGTGCTGCCCGATCCCCTGCGCCCCGTACTGCTTGATCGCCGCCGGGCTGTTGAACCCGAACGCGACGATCGCAAAGTTGAAGAGCAGCGGGGCATCGGGCTGTTTGAGCACGATCTGCAGCGTGTACTGGTCGGCGACCCTCGCCTCTTGGAACGAGGGCCCCATGAAGTCGTTCCAGTACTGGTAGTCGTAGCCTTGCACCGCGTGGTAGGGGTTCTTGGGGTCGGCCCATCGATCGATGTTAAACTTCGCGGCATCGGCGTTCCAGGGTGTGCCGTCGTGGAACGTGACCCCCTTGCGCAGTTGCCAGGTAGCGGTGTTGTCGCTGACGTCCCATTTTTCGATGAGACCGGGGGTGACCTTCCAGGCGCCTTTATCGTCGGCTTTGTAGAAGAACA
>DASQGM010000293.1:0-3577 GCA_035632615.1 bacterium
GATCGGAACGAAGTAAGACCTGGGCGCGCGCCCGCTGCGCCCGCGCGCGCACGCAGCGCCCTGGGGATCATTCCCCGCCCTTCCCCAGGTCGCGCACGAGCTTTCGGAGCGCGCGAACGTCGCGGAACAGAACCGGGCGCACCGCCGGATTATGGAGCGCGTACGACGGATGGTAGAGCGGCAGCAGCATGCGGCTTCCCAGCCGCTGCGGACGCCCGTGGACCTCCCCGATGTGGGCGCCGGGAAGCAGCGCCGCGAGGGAGTGGCGGCCGAGCGTGACAACCACGCGGGGGCGGAGCGCATCGAGCTGTGCGCGCAACCACGGCAGGCACGCCGCCACCTCCGCGGGCGACGGTGGCCGATCGCGGGGAGGCGTCGTCGCCGTCGCCGCGCGGTCTTTGATCACGTTTGTGATGTACACGTCGTCTCGGGCCAGCCCGGCCTGCCGCAACAACTTATCAAGCAATCGCCCGGCCCGCCCGACGAACGGCCTGCCGGTCGCGTCCTCCAACCGCCCCGGCCCCTCGCCGACGATCACGACGGAGGCGACGCCGCTCCCCTCCCCCGGCACCGCCCGCGTGCGCGTGCGCCACAAGGGGCACCGGCGGCATCGACGGATCCGGGCGTGCAGCGCCTCGAGCCGGTCGCCCGCGACGCGCGCCGGACCGTCGCTCAGGCGGCCACCGGCATCAGCGAGAGCTGCTTGAGGACCGCCGCGATCTGTTCGCGCTCCGCCGCGGTGACCTCGATGAGCGGCAGCCGGAGGCCGCCCGCGTCAAACCCGGTCAGCGCGAGCGCCGCCTTCAGGGGCGTTGGGTTCGACGTGATGAACAGCACCTTGAACAGCGGCAGCAGGCGCAGGTGGAGTTCAGTGGCCCGCCCAACGTTTCCCGCAAAGAACGCGTCGATCATCTCCCGGATCTCGCGGCCGACGATGTGCGCGGCCACGCTCACGATGCCGACTCCGCCCACGGCGAGCAGCGGCAGCGTGAGGCTGTCGTCGCCGCTGTAGAGCTTGAACTCCGGCGGCGTGAGCTTCCGGATCTGCGACATCTGATCGAGGCTGCCGCTCGCCTCCTTGACCGCGACGATGTTGCGGACCTGGGCCAACCGCGCAATCGTCGCCGGCTCACAGTTGACGGACGTCCGGCCCTGAATGTTGTATAGCATCACGGGCAGACGCGTGCTGTCCGCGACCGCCTTGAAATGCCGGTACAATCCCTCCTGCGACGGCTTGTTGTAGTAGGGGTTCACAAGGAGCACGCCGTCGCATCCGACCCGCTCCGCCTCGTGGGTCAGATGGATGCTGTGCGCGGTGTTGTAGGTGCCCGTGCCGGCGATCACCGCGGCACGGCTGCCCACGGTCTCCTTGACCGTGCGGAAGAGCCGCACCTTCTCTTCGTCGGTCAGCGTGGGGGACTCGCCCGTCGTCCCACAGACGACGAGCCCGTCGGATCCGTTGTCCAGCAGGCGCTTGGCGAGGGCCGCCGCCTTGTCGTAGTCCACCGCGAGGTTGCGATCCATGGGGGTTGCCATGGCGGTGATCACGCGCCCGAACTCGATCATTTCTCCCTCACCTCCCGGACTCACTCCACTGTGGCCCCGCGCATCACACCAGAACGTTCAGGGTACACGGCGCCCGCTCCTGCCGCCGCCGTTCACCCGCGACCGGATTACGTTGCGCGCGCCCCGAGCAGCACGCCGTCGCGGACCACGGCCTCGGCGATCTGGACCGTGTTGAGCGCCGCGCCCTTGCGGAGATTGTCGGCGACCGCGAAGAACGCGAGCATGCCTGCGCCGTCCGTACGAATCCGGCCGACGTGGCAGGGATCGCCGCCGGACGCGGCCAGCGGCGTCGGGTATCGAGCGGCCGCAGGGTCGTCCACGACATCCACCCCGGGCGCCGCCGCCAGGATCTCGCGCGCGCGCTCCGGGTCGAGCGGCGTAGAGAATTCGGCGTGTACCGCGACCCCATGGGCCCGAAGCGTGGGCACCCGGACGCACGTGACCCCGAGGGCGATCTCCGGCGCGTCGAGCATCTTCCTGAGCTCGGCGGCCATCTTGACCTCCTCGCTCGTGTGCGCGCCCCGAAACGACCCCACGGCCGGGATCACGTTCATTGCGATCGGCTGCCGGAACGCGGTCCCCCGCGCCTGGGCCGGCGCGACGCCGGAGCCGACGGCGTCCCGGAGCTCCGCCCAGAGCTGGGCGACCCCCGCCTGGCCCGCGCCCGACACCGACTGGTAGGAGCACGCGATCAACCGGCGCAGGCCCGCCGCCCGGTGCAGCGGCGCAAGCGGCACCGCGATGGTGGCGATCGTGCAGTTTGGGTTCGCGATGATCCGCCGGGGTACGCACCGGAGCGCCGCGGGGTTAACCTCCGGGATCACCAGCGGCACGTCCGGCGCCATCCGAAACGCCGCGGAGTTGTCGATGACCAGCGCGCCGCGCGCCGCAGCGACGGGCACCCACGTCTCGGCGACGTCGTCGGGTGTGTCGAAGATCGCGATGTCGACGTCGTCGAACGCCGCCGGCGCCACCGCCTCCACCACGAGACCGCCGACGCGCGTCCCCGCGGATCTCGGAGACGCGAGTGCGCGGAGCCGCGCGGCGGGGAACCGACGCGTCACGAGGATCTCGAGCACTTCCCGGCCAACGGCGCCCGTCGCGCCCACGACGGCGACCCGGTATCCTGTCATGGTCGTTCCTCCTGTCATGGTCGTTCCTCCTGCCACGCGCGACGTGTGCGACGCGGGTTCACTGCGGGCCGCGGGGCCCGCTGCCCTTGTCGCCCTCCGGCCACCATGCTACAGATCAAGGACGTGCTCCAGCCCCTCCACGAGGTCGTGGAGCGCGCCGACCCGCTCGATCGCCAGTACCAAACCAGGCATGAACGACTCCTCGCTCAGCGAATCGTGCCGGATGAGCAACGTCTGCCCGGCGCCCCCGAACAACACTTCCTGGTGCGCCATGAGCCCCGGCAGCCGCACGCTATGGACCCGAACGCCGTCCACGAGGCCGCCGCGCGCTCCCGCCACCATCTCCGTCTCCGCCACCGCTGCGGGTGGCGCCGCCCCCCGGGCGGCGGCGATCAGGCGTGCCGTCCTGGCCGCGGTCCCGGACGGCGCGTCGCGCTTTCGATCGTGGTGCAACTCGGTCACCTCCACGTGCGGGAAAAACCGCGCGGCGCGTCTGGCGAACTCCATCATCAGGATCGCCCCGAGCGCGAAGTTCGGCGCGACCAGCACGCCGGTCCCCTCGGCGCGACAGCGCTCACGGAGACGGGTGATGTCCTCGGCGGGCATGCCGGTCGCCCCGATCACCACCGGCACCCGGTGATCGAGCGCCACGTCCGCGTGCCCCGCAACCGCGTCGCCGCGGCTGAGGTCGACCAGCACGGTCGGACGGGCGGCCAGGAACAGGTCCGCGAGATCGGCGCCGATCGGCACGCCGAGCGTGCCGACGCCGGCCACGGTGCCGGCGTCTTGGCCAACGGACGATGCCCGCCCCAGAGCGCCCACGAGCACCATGTCGTCGCGGCGCGCGACGGTCCGGATCGCCGCGCGGCCCATGCGGC
>DASQGM010000294.1:0-12895 GCA_035632615.1 bacterium
GGTTCCGTCCCCACAGACTACAAACTTTTTGTCTTCGACGGCCGGGTGGAGCTCATCGCGATTCACGTCGACAGATTCGAACACCATCGGAGCAACGTCTATGGACGGTTGTGGAACAAGTTGGAGGTGTTGTTCTCGTTCCCGAACACCGAGCGGGACGTGGATCCTCCGAAGCACCTGCACGAGATGATCGCGTACGCCGAAGCCCTCGGGCGCGGGCTCGATTTTGTCAGGGTCGACTTGTACGATACCGACGAAAAGGTGTACTTCGGGGAGATCACCACCACGCCTGGCGGCGCCATGGACATCTTTGACCCCGTGGAGTTCGATCGTCAGCTGGGCGAGCTGTGGCACCTGTCCTCGGGCTGCGGCCTGAGAACGGGGCGCCGCCGAGGCACTGACGCCATCGCAGGCGGGGTGTGGCGCGACGGCCGGGCTCGCCGGTGATCCGCTCGGCGCCGGCTGACGCCTCACGCCGGGGCGATCACGCCCAGTTCCACAAGCCGGCGGTCGAGATCTCGTAGGCGCCTCCGGTGCTCGATCTCGGCGATCACGGCGTCCTGCACGTACCCCAGGATCGCCGCCTCCATCGGCTGCTGGGTCTGCTGTTCGCGTGCCCAGACCAGGTCAGAAAGCTGACGCGCCAACTCCTTCAATTCCACGGACGGGCTCCCTTCTGCGCGCGTGTCGCCTGGGCCGTCGGATGCGCCACGGCCCCACGCTGAGAATGCCCACCCGGGGCGCGACATAGACGGTCTCCCGCGTTCTGTTGCGCCGAGTCTTCGCCCGACCCTGATTTGTTCCGCGCGTCTTTCCGCGGCGTCTTTTGGGCACAATGGAAGAGCGCGGGTCGCGTCTGCGTCGCCGCGCCTCCGAGGGCAGCATTCACGAGACACTGGCGGTGGGGTGTGCCGATGGACCACGATGAGTGGAAGCAGTGGATGACCGAGGCTTCGTCGCTCCTCGACGGGATGGACAGCGAGGTTACGGAGCGCGTTCCCGACTGGGCGACGTTCCGGGCGACCTTCAAGCAGGCCGGTGGAGCCGCGGAGACGCTGCAGGCGGAGACGGCGGCCGCCCAGCAGCAGTTGGCCGCCGCCTATCGGTCGGAGGGAGCCCTCGCACACCAGGTGCTGCGCGACGCGCACGCCTGCGCCAAGGCGCTGCTCGTCGCCGGCCGCACGGCGGCCGACGAGATTCTTGCCGCGGCCAGATCCGACGGCGACCGGGCGCGGGAGGAGGCCAAAGCCTCCGCGATCGCCACGTTGCGAGACGCGCGCGAAAAAGCCGAGGAAGCGGTGGCATCCGCCGAGCGCCTCGCCGCGCAGAAGACGGCCGAGGTCCGACACGAGGCCGAGTTCATGATGGAAGACGCACGTCAGAAGGCCGGGGAGACGGTGGCGACCGCGGAGCGGGCGGCGGCGCAGAAGGTGGCCGAGGCCCAGCACGGCGCTGCGTCGCTGCTGGAAGACGCACACCGGAAGGCCGGGGAGGCGGTGGCGACCGCGGAGCGGGAGGCCTCACAGAAGGTGGCCGAGGCCCAGCACGACGTCGAGCTGATACTGGAGGACGCGCGAGAGAAGGCTGAGGGCGCGGTGGCGACCGCGGAGCAGGCGGCGGCGCAGAAAGTGGCCGAGGCCCAGGTGATGCTGGAGGATGCGCGTCAACGGGCCGACGCCGCCAAGAGCGAAGCGGAACAGTACGTGGGCAACCTGATCGCGAGAATGGAACGCGTGGTGCCGCAGCAGGAGGAACTGGCGCGGGCCTTCCAGCACCTCATGCAGGAGTATTCGACCGTCGTCGACACGGTGGGGCGCGTCCAGACGAACGCCCGCAGTGAGGTCATTCCCCGGCTGCACCGGTTGATCGCCGCGCTCAAGAGCGGCAACGGTGTCGAGGTCGCGGGAGACGATGTCCCGGCATCGAGCGGCGGCACGGAGCTCGGGCACGCGGTGGCGGCGGACCGCGGCGCGGCGGCCGACCGGCCTGGCCTGAGCGGAGCGTCCTCGGGACCGACCGGCATGCTGGACCCGGCCCGGCGGCAGGCGCACGCCGAGCAGAGCGGTGCGGTCGAGCGGGTCACAGATCAGCCTGATGAGGGGCAGGCGCACGCCGCCGTGAGTGGCGCGCTCGGGCACGCCGCGGATCAGCCCGGTCCGAGCCAGGGACCGACGGAACTGACCGGGACGGTTGCATTGGAGGGGGCCTCGGACGCGTTGACCGACAGGTTCGTGGAGGCGATGCCCCGGTTGCCTCACGTGAAGCGGGCGGTCCTGGCGACCCGCTGGCAGGTCCCGCGGCTCGCGATGATCGACGTCACGATCGACGGCGACTCGTTGGGCGCGCTCGACTTCTCCCAGCTCCAAGAGTTCACGGTGCGGGTGACGAACACGACGCAGACGATGGTGGTGCTCCGCGTGGAGGAGCGCGTCGATCACGTGGATGTGGTGACGTCTCACAGCGGGGGCGCCGACCACCGGAGCTGATCCGGACCCAGACCGTCCGCCGGGACCCGCCGTCGGGTCGCGGCGGTCCCCGGCGCGAGCCAGCGCGTGCCAGCCACAGGAGAAGTCTTCCGCGTACCCTCGCGATCGCGTTCATGACCCCCCGGGTGAAGGGCGCCCGAACCAGCCGCGGCGCGGCATGATGCCTGCAGGCCTACGCGTGGTTGGCGGCGTAGTGATACCATAACCCAGCCACGTTCCCAGGCGAGGGGATCGTCCAACAGATCCATTCGACGCAAGTAGACGCAGACAGCAACGAGAGCAGATGGCAGCGGACGCGGTGTCGGCGGCGGGCTGCGGCATGACGGTGAGGTCGCCACTCGCTCGCGGCGGCCGAACCACGCACAGGGACGGAGGTCACGCGACGACCGGAGGGGGCACCCGACGATGCATCGCGAATCGGTGACGACGCGCACGGCCAGGGCCGTCATGCTCCCGAGCCTCCTGGTGCTCGTCCTCGTGGGTGCCGGCGCCCGGCCGGCATCTCCGCAAACGCTCGGTACGGTTTCGGTAGTCGTCCTCGGGTACCGAGCACCGGCGAGCACGGTCGTCCCCGACGAGGAAGTGGAACTGCTCGCGATGATGAACGAGATTCGTACGGCGCGTCGCCTGCCACCGCTGCTGATGAGCGCAGCGTTGCGGACGGTGGCGCGGGACCATTCGCGGGACATGGCGCTCTCCGGGTACGTCGGTCACGACTCTCCGCAAGGCCAATCGTTCCTCACGCGACTTTCCAACGTGGTGCTGCGTGGGACGGTCGTCGGAGAGAACGTGACGGCGGCGTTGACCGTGGAGCAGGCCCACAACGCGTTCATCCACAGCCCTGGACACCTCAAGAACATCCTGGACCCGGAGTTTCGCAGCGTCGGAGTCGGCATCGCAACGGCCGGCGCCGTGGGGTTCATGGTGACGGAGGACTTTTCACAGTAACCCGGACGGATGCCGACCCCTCAGCCGCCTCAGGCTTACGTGCTCTTCGACGGCACCGTCGGCAACTACGTGGAAGTCCCCGATCCCGCCACGGTCGAGTTCAGCGTCGACACCACCGGAGAGTTGACCGTGTCAGCGTGGATGCGCCCCGACACCCTGACGTTCTCCAACACCGACGGCACCGCGGCCGACCAGCAGTACGTGCACTGGTTGGGGAAGGGGGAAGGGTCCGGGCCGATCGCGCAGCAGGAGTGGGTCTTCCGCATGTACAGCCAATCGGATCCTGCGGGCCCCCGGGCGAACCGCATCAGCTTCTACGTGTTCAACCTCGCGCCGCCCGAGGGCGTGTCGAACGAGGGGATCGGCAGTCACTTCCAGGACGACGTCGCGCCGGGCGACTGGATGCACATCGTGGGCGTGGCCGACTGCCAGCGGACCTCCATCTACAAGAACGGCGGCCTTCGGCGGTGCGATCAATACCGAGGGGTGCCGTCGCCGGGGAGCGGCTGTCACGGGTATGCGCCCGCCCGGTGGATTCGGCCGCGCCACGGAGCGGCCGCGCTGCGGATCGGGCATCGCGACGGCAACAGCTCCTTCCAGGGCGCCGTCGCCGAGGTGCGGCTGTGGAGCCGTGCGCTGTCGTCCAAGGAGGTCGCGCAGCTGTATTCAGCCGGTACGGTCTCCCAGGACGGACTGGTGGGAGAGTACCTCCTAGACGAGGGGAGCGCCGGAGGAGAGACCACGGCGCACGATACGAGCGGGGTCGCGACGGGTCCTCACGACGGGACGGTGGTGGGAACGACCTGGTCCTGGATGGCGTGACGGCCGCGCCCGGTGTGCCGAACGGGCGCGGGTCAGAGCCCGAGTGTCTGCGCCAGCCACAACGCCGCTTGGCCCCGAAGCAGTTGGCCGCTCGGCCACGCGAGCGGGGTTTCCACGGCGGTTTGGATGTCCTGCCGCTCTTGATCGGTTAGGATGTCGTTCGGCCGCAGGGTCATGTCATCGAATCCGCTCATGATGCCGGTAACGCCGAGCAGGTGTGCGGCGACGAAGAGGGCCTTGTTGTCGAACGGGATGTCGGTCCACCAGAACAGCGGCACGCCGGTATCGAGCAGCGCGTGCTGATACTGGCCGAGCAGCTTCGGTGCGCTCCAGACATCGCGCGGCCGGAGGTTCTGCTGGATGCAGAACGCGGCAAGCACGCCAGCCGACTCGCCGATATTCCATTCGACGGGATGCAGGCGATAGGCGCCGTTCGTGATGTGCGTGACCCCGATGTTCTTGCACGATGCGAGGACGTTGGTCACGCGCACCGGGACCAGCGCGCCCATCGGGATCTGAAACGGCTTGATGGCCACGAACGACTGCGGCATCCCCACGGCGGCGAGCCCGTGAATGTCCATGCCGCCGTACAAGCCGATGCCGCACGAGTCGGCGTACGGCTTCGCCCGAGGGCCGGCGTTGAAGGCCGCGTCGAGGTCTTGCTGGACGATCGTCCGCAGGGCCCGGATGCGTCGGGACTCCCGGATGTACGGGGCCGCGGCGGTGCCGTCCGGCGTGCCGAAGAGGTCCCCGCGCGGCTTGAGCTCCGGAAAGCCAAGCCGGCTCGGGGTGTCGTCGCGCGGGCACTCTGTCTGGAGCCAGTAGATGTAGCCGAGCGCGGCCTGTCGCGCGGCCTCGATCACCGCCAGGTCAGCGGCCGGATCTCCGGTCGGCAGCGTGCCTCCCTGGTAGTCGTTGCCGAGCGTGTTGATCATGCTGAGGTCGCGCGGGAGCGCCGGATCGTTGAAATTCGCCGCGGCGATGAAGCGCCGGTACGTCCACATGTCCTTGCCGGGCACGAACATCGTGCTGATGTAGCCGTCGACGATCGTATACCCTTGCATGGTCTTTAGCCGATCGTAGTCGGCAGGTTTGGCGATCGTGTAGTTCTCTCCGGCCGGCCGGCGCTCGAGCGCGATGGGCACGGTGATCGGCTGGATCCAGTCGGCGCGCGGGGCGTCCGGAGCTCCCGGCTCTCCGCTCTGTGAGCGGCTCTCGGCGCCCAGGACGTGTTCGACGTTCGCGAGCGGCAGCAGCTCGCCGAGATCGGTGGCGTCGAGGAAGAACTTCGCGACGTACCGTGTCGTAGTGCCAGCGGCGTCGGTGGCGGTGACCGCCTGCACCGAGTCGCCCTGCACGTCGGCGGCCGTCACCCGTGTGAGCGGGCGGAAGTGGATGTTCGGGCTTACGGTCAGCTGTTGAAGCAGCACGTCGTGCCCGACTCGGGGATGCATCGAGAATCCCGGGTAGCCACCCCCGGGGTTCAGCGCCGGTTGCTGCTGTCCGGCCGCCGACAATCGGAAGTTGTTGCGGTAGTAGAGGCGGACCAGGTGACGAAACTCGCGGTAGGACGCGGTGCTGCCCACCGTTTCGACGTAGCGGTTCTCGTCGGGTTTCGTCACCCCCTGGGCGGTGAACTGTCCCCCGACCCAGGCCGTGGCCTCGAGCAGGCACACGCTGGCTCCCATGGCGGCCGCGCGCAACGCCGCGGCCACTCCGCCGAGACTGGCACCGACCACGACCACGTCGTACGTGACGTCAGCCGCAGGCATGCGCCCACCCACGCGGGAAACCGGTACGGCGTTCACCGCCGGTCGACCCAGTCCGGATGACTCGGAATCGCGACCACGACGACGCTGTCAAACCAAGCCTGCACCCCGGCCGCGACCTGGAGCTTCACGCGCGCTGGAAACAGGCCGTTCTCGCCCTGTGCGGATCCGACGGCGAACAGGTATTCCCAGTTTCCGCTCCCAGAGTGTGCGGCGGTGATGAAGTCTACCCACGTGTCGGTGGTCTGCAATCGGATCGTCGCACCCGGAGCGTAGGCTTTGGCCCAACAGCCGGCGCCGTACGTCCGCCCGCCTGCGCACTGGATGCCCGGCTGGCTGATCCACGTCTCTCCCGCCGACCCGTCGACCTTCAAGCTGAAGTGGCCGCCGCCGTCATTCCGAACGTTGTTGAAGGTGGCGTCCGGGGCGGCGGCCTCGGCGGACACGCCGCCCGCGCCGTCGAGCGTCCAGCCGATGGGGAGTGCGTTTGCCCATTGCTCGAAGCCCGAGTTGGCGATCTCGAGGCCCAACGCGTCCGTGCCGGCGAGCCCGCGCAGCAAGTTGCTCGTGATCTGATCGACGGGCGTCCACGTCGCGTCCGCGCTCAGGCCGCCCGCCCAGTTCACCGTGCCGGCGGTGAACACCGTGCCGTTGCGCTGATACAAGCCCATGGTCGCGTGCCCCGCCTGTCCGCCGGCGGCCCAGTCGGTGAGGTCCGCCGTCGCCAGGACGACGAAGTTCTTCGGCGTCCCGTCGGTGCCGAGCACGGTGGGAGGAGCGCTGCCGGGGGCGATCAGCGCGGCGTCGGTTTCGTAGCCGATGACGGTGTCGTCCACGCTCGTGCCCTTGCCGAACTCGCCGCCGTTGGCCAGGCTGGTGCCCCGGAAGACCCAGTGCGCCGCATTGGTCACCGTGTAGCCCCGGTACCGCTTCGCGGGGTCGATCGGATCGTTCCACCAGCCCGCGCCGTTCCGGTAGCCGACTCCCGTCATCGAGTTCTCCGGCCGGAGCAGCGGCGCTTCGGCCCAGCGGACGGTAATGCGCTGCGGGTCGTGTCGATCGGGGTCCGGCATCCCGATGTCGGTTTCTTTGTAGCACATCATGATGCGGCCGCCGTTGCTGAAGTCGAACCGGATCTGCCAGTAGCACGTGTTTCCGCAGAAAAAGCATACGTTTCCGCCGTTTGCGACGAACGTTTCCACCTGGTCGCGCATCTCCCACGACCAGTACTCGTCGTGCCCGAAGCTGAGCAGCAGCCGGTAGTTCTCCAACAGCCGCGCGTTCGTGTGCAGGTCCACGGCGGAACAGTACTCCACGTCCGGCGCGTGCGCGTCGGCCCACTGCACGAAGGGCAGCTGGTACTGCTCGTAGAGGGTCAGATCGGCGTACGGGCGATCGAACGAGATCCTCGGGGCGAACGGGGTGCTGTACAGGCTCCTGCCGCCCCACGCGTTGTACGCCTGCGCGGTCGTGTCATTGATTTTGACGAGGATCTTCGATTTCGCGCCAGGCGCGGCGGCGCGCACGGCGAACGGGACCCACGCGACTTGGTCGGCGGAGGTGATCTTCCCGACGTAGTACCCGCTGGCCCACCCCGGAGGAATGGTGATCTGGCACCCGGGCGCAGGCGGCCACGCGCAGCCGCTGACGGCGAGGCTCGCGTCGTCTTGGTCGCCGGGCGTGAACGCGGTGCCGCTGCAGGTCTGGACGAGCTGATCGGAGAGCCCGCGGCGGTAGATCTCCAACGTGAAGCTGCTGTGTGCCGGATCGGCTCGGACACCGAAGTTTACGGTGTCCCCGGGCGCCGCCGATGTCGCGGACGCGTAGCCCTCGATCGTCGCCATGTCGGCCTCCGTCGTCGCGGTCCGTGCAGTCTACCGACGCGGTGGACGCGGATCGCGCGCCGTCTCCGCCCGGACCCGCGGCAGAGCCGTCGCCCACGTACCGCGGGGCTCGTTCGCCACCATGTCTTCCAAGGCGACGTGGACGGCCATCAGTTCGTCCTGGGAGAACGCGTCCACTTGTAGGAGCACGTTATCCTTGTCCGGCGCACCGCAGAGACCGTTCGGGACCACTCGTGTGCGCGCATACCACCGTTCCAGTATAGACCCAAAGAGCGGCCGCATCGTGCCGATCCAATAGACTCTGCCGTCGACGCGATTGCGTACCTTGGTCGTGATGCCAAGGTTGTTGATGACCCTGTCTTTTCCGTCGTCCCATCGCAGCGTATGCGTCGCCACGGTGCGCCCCCAGTCCTGCTCTCGTTTGGGTTCCTGTGTTCCGGCTTATGCCCACCGAGCGCCCATCTTAGAACGCCGGGCGCGGTGCACGACGCGCGACCGGTGGCGGCAGGGAATGGCCCGCGCCGTGCCAAACTCTGTGCATAGCGGTTACGGTTTCCGCCAGACTGGACATCGTCGCAGAGGCAGACGTCGGAACTCTTAACCCCCGTCCGGTTCCCGCTCGTTCCGGGCCGGCGACGGGTTTTGTTTCGCCATCCAAGGTTCGCAGTGCTACGAGGGAGGTGGCATCGGGTGCGCAGCCAGACACGAACGTCGCTACTTATCGTGGTTGGGTTTCTTGTCCTGTTGGTGGTCGTCGTCTTCGCGCGGGCGTATTTCGCGCGGCAGGGCGGGCTCGTCGATCCGCCGAAGTGGGCGGCGGGCGATCAATGGACGTGGCACAACTCGGACGGGCCGGACGTGTCGTTCAGTGTGCTCCGCGTTCAGCCGGACTGGTACGAGGTCCAGGTTCGGACGCGCACGAATACCTCGACGATCCGCGTCGGCCAAGACCTCTCGCTGCAGAACGCTGACTGGTTCCGGTTCCAATGGCCCCTGACGCCCGGGCACACCTGGGTCTACCAGGTCACCGGCACTGCGAACGGCCGCAACGTGACGTGGCAGGCGACCGCGCACGCGGCCGCGCTGGAGTCAGTGACCGTGCCGGCGGGCACGTTCGAAGCGGTGCGGATCGACGGCCGCCACTGCAACCTCACCGGGGGCGGGTGCGGCACCTTCACGATGTGGTACGCGCCGAAGGCCAAGTATGTCGTGAAGCTGCTCGTCGGCAACACGCCGTACTGGATACCCGCGGTCAGGGGGTTCCGGCAGGAACTGTTCTCGTATCAGGTGCACTAGCCCCCGCGATATCCGCCCAGCGCGGCTTCGATCACGGGCACGGCGGCGGGGCTCAGCGGACGCGGATCGAACGCCACGATCCCTTCCGCGAGGCGGTGGTCCCGCGTCCAGATGGGCGGCGTCCACGCCTGCGCCGATCCGAGGTCAGGGGCCATGCGAGGGACGGCGTCCCGCAGTCCTCGGGTCCAGCATGTCCCTGATACCGTCCCCGAACAGGTTGAACCCGATGATGGCGAGGATGATGGCGATTCCGGGGACGGCCGCGAGCCACGGCGCGACGGTGAGGAAGTTCCGCCCGGCCCCGATCATCGCCCCCCAGGAAGGTGTGGGCGGCTGGACCCCCAGCCCGAGGAAGCTCAGGCTCGCCTCGATCAAGATGGCGCTGCCGATCCCGAGAGAGCACTGCACGATGAGCGGGGAGAGCGTGCTCGGGAGCACGTGCCGTCCGAGAACCCGTGCGTCGTTCGCCCCCATCGCCCGGGCAGCTTCCACGAAGTCCTGTGCCCGCAGCGAGAGCACGCTAGCCCGCGCCAGCCGCGCAAATGTCGGCGTATAGACGATTGCCACAGCGACGATCGCGTTGAGCATCGACGGGCCGAGTACCGCGACGATGAAGATCGCCAGCAGCACCACCGGAAATGCCAGGAGCGCGTCCAGAAACCGGCCAATCACGGCATCGACCATCTTGCCGTAGTATCCGCCGAGCATGCCGAGGACGACGCCGGCCAGGGCCGCCACGACCATGGTGGTGATTCCAACCAGCAGCGAGATGCGCGCGCCGTACACGAGCCGGCTGAGATAATCCCGGCCGATCGTGTCCGTCCCCAACAGGTGCGCCCGGGACGGCGGCTGCAGGCCGATGTCGCTGAACTGCGCGTAGGGAGAGTACGGGGCGATCCACGGTGCCAGCGCCGCAGTCAGCACCATGGCCGCCACGAGCACCAAGCCGCCGACGGCGAGACGGTTGCGCTGGAATCGACGCCACACCGCGAGACTCGGTCAGCGTGCCGGGCGGGTGGCCGGCGGCGCGGGGCGGCGCCCGCATGGATCGTCGCGCATCACTCGTACCGAATCCTCGGATCGAGCAGAGTATACACGACGTCGGCGGCAAAGTTCGCGACGACGAACACCACCGTCACGTACAGGACCACGCCCTGCACGACCCCGTAGTCGCGCTGTTCGATGGCGTTGAGCAGCAGTGTGCCGATGCCCGGCCAATTGAACACCGACTCGGTGATGATCGCCCCCCCGAGCAGCCCACCGAACAGCAGCGCGAACGCGGTGATCACCGAGAGCAGCGCGTTCTTGAGGGCGTGGCGCAGCACCACCCTGGTCGCAGTAACCCCCTTTGCGAGGGCTGTCCGGATGTAGTCCTGGCGCAGCGCGTCCAGCAACCCCGCGCGCAGAAATCGCGCCAGCGGCGCGGCGAGCCCGATCCCGAGAGTGACGGCCGGCAACGCCGCGTGCCGGAGCGCGTCCCCCGCATCGACGTTCAGCGGAACGTAGCCGGACGGCGGGAACCAATGGAGCCCGATCGCGAACGTGAGCAGCAACATCAGACCGAGCCAGAAACTGGGCAGGGCGACTCCGAGCAGGGCAAACGTCGACGTGATCCCGTCCACGACCGATCCGGGGCGGCTGCCCCCCAGGATCCCGAGCGGCACGCCGATCGCGACGCCGACGAGCGCGGCGTCTACCGTGAGGAGCAGCGTCGCAGGGAACCGGCGCTGGATCAACGACAGGGCGGGCTGTTTCGACAGCCACGACACGCCGAAGTCGCCGTGCGCCACGTTCCGCAGCCAGCGCGCGTACTGGACGTAGATCGGTCGGTCGAGGCCCATCTCGTGGCGCAGGCGCGCCAAGCCCTGCGGGGTGGCTTCCGTGCCCATCTGCATCGCGGCCGGATCGCCCGGTACGAGCCGGATCACCGCGAAGACGATGGCCGAGACGAGAAAGAGCAGGACGACGGTCTGCAGCGCACGCCGGCCGATGTACCGGAACATCCGGCCGCTACCCTAACCTCCGACCCGAGCTACCCGGCCCACGCCCACGGTTGATACAGCGCCGGTGTGTTGTTCGGCAGCAGCGTGAGGTCTTTGACCTTGTCGTTGGCGGCCCACGCGTTCTCGATCGACTGCATCTTGATCAGCGGCACGTCGTCGTCCACCGCGATGTGCAGCAGCTGCGCATACATCGTCCGGCGCGCTGTGCGGTCCCGGGTGGCCTTCGCCTTGTCGAACAGTGCCTCGACGGTCGGATTGTAGTACCCCATAAAGTTGTTGCCCTGATCCTTGCGCAGCACGCTGCTGAACAACCCGTCGGGATCGGCTTCCCGCGTGTACGAACCGACGGTGAGGTCCGCATTTTTCCCCACCCACACATCCTGGACGTAGAGCCCGAAGTCCATGGTCTCGATGTCCAACTGCACGCCGAGCGCGTTCCAGTCATGCTGGATGATCTCAAAGGCCTTGCCGGCCCAGTCCGGCTTGTTGAACAGACGCGCCTTCGCGCGCACGGGGAGCGCGGCCCCGGACGCATCCACGAGTTTCTTGGCGGCCCCGAGGTCGAACGCCGGGCATCCGAGATCCGTGTAGGCCCAGTGTCCCGGCGGGATCAGGTTGCACCCCGGCTGTCCCGTGCCGAAGAACACGTTCTTGTTGATCGCCGCGCGGTTGACCGCGTGCGCCAGCGCCTGCCGCAGCTTCACGTTGTCGAACGGCGGGCGCCGGAGGTTGAAGTCGATGCAGGCGTAGGAGGGGGAAAAATCCTGTCGCAGCAGGTGCAGTCCCGCGGTCGTCTGGATATCCTTCCGCAGCTGCGCGGGAATGCTCGTCGCGACGTCGATCTGGCCCGATTTAAGGTTCGCGACCCGCGTGAGGTCCTCGGCGATGACGGTGGTCACGATCTCGTCGGGCAACTTTCCCAGCAGCGCCTGGTTCCAGTACTTGGGAAACTTCCGGTAGGTGACGTGGTCGCCGGGCACCCATTCCACGAACATGTACGGTCCCGTCCCGACCGGCCTGGTTTCGATTTGGTCGACCGTCTTCGGATCGCAGATCGACACCGATGGGGCGGCGAGATTTGAGAAGAAGCTTGCGTCCGGCTGCTTGAGCTTGACTTGAAATTCGTACGGGCCGGTCGCCTTGTAGGACTCCAGCGAGACCATGTAGCCGGCGAACCGCCCCTTCGGACCGATCTCGGCGCCCCGGTGAAAGCTGTACGCCACGTCGTCCGCCGTGAGCTCGCGCCCGCTGTGGAACAGCACCCCGCGTCTGATCTTGAACGTGTAGGTCACGTTGTCCGGTGCGACCGTCCACGACTCCGCGACGTCGGCCAGCGGGTTTTGCATCCCGCGGTCGTAGTTGACGAGGCGGCCGAAGATCAGGGCGGTGGCAAAGACGTCCACGGTCGCCTGGGACACGCCGAAGTCTAGCTTGACGATGTCCTGATCGTATCCCAAGCGCATCACGCGCGCGCCGGCGGACCGCCCCGCGCGGGTCCACAGCAGCGGGGTCGCGAATCCGAGCGCAGCGCCGGCCGCCGCGACCTTGAGCAACGAGCGGCGTGTGACAGGGCGGCCGGATGCCGGCGGTGCGACTTGTTCGCCTCGGTGCCTCTTCACGCGTGACCCTCCCTTGTGATCCGATGCGATCGTCCGGCGTACCCGGTCCCTGTGTCGTTCGCTGCACGACGGGGCTTCCCTCCGAGCTCAATCGCCGCGAATGTGGCA
>DASQGM010000295.1:0-22189 GCA_035632615.1 bacterium
CGATCAACACCGCCAGTTGGTTCAGGTCGTCGCGCGGATCGGTGCGCGCGGGCTTGATCACCCGTTTCTTCCAGACCAGCCGTCCACGGAGGTCGATGGCCACGACGAGCAGGTAGTCGACGCCCAGATCCGCTCCGATCGCGAATCCGCCGTTTGCGTTCAGATCCAGGAGCAAAGGGCGCCGCCCGAGAGACGATTCGCCTGGGCCGACCTCCTGGAGCAGATGTTCCTGGATCAGATCGTCGACGACAGCGGAGACCGTGGCCTTGTTTAGGCCGCTCAACCTCGCCAGGTCAGCTCGCGACACAGGGCCACGGAGCCTGACCAGGGTGAGCAGCGCGGATTTGTTTAGAATCCTGACAAATGATTGGTTACCCGTCTGGTGGTTCAGATGCGCGGGGACACCTTTTCTTTCGTGTCGATGCAATGCTCCGCTCCGGCGAGCTATGTCATCGTGAGATGATTTGTTGGTCTATTTCCACGCTGTACGGGTATTTCCTTCTGTCCTGCGGCCCGGCTGGCAAGGCGCTCCCCTTCCCACCCCTGGTGGGTCAGCAGGCATTTCCGGGTGGGACGTCGTACATTGCAGGTGCGGAATTAGTTGCCAACTACGGACAAATTCGCTCCAGTTTGCCTATCAGCTAAGAGGGATTGGATGGATCCCAGCCAAATGCGACACGCGTTGAACTGTTGAACTAAGGAGGTCAGACCCGGTGCTGCGAGACCTTCGTGGGCAGAGGATCAGGCGGTCGAGGGAGGATCTCGCCGCCATGCTGGCGAGAACCGAATTCACCCCGCAGTTCTCCGTCGGTGTCTGGTACTTCTCGCCGATGGGGAGTCGATTTCACGATCGGTACGGCCAAGAACTTGACATCAAGCACCGGCTTGAGCGGATCGCGCCTCTTCGAGACATCGGAGTTGTAGCAGTAGAGGCCCATTATCCCGCCGAGATCCACGAGGGAAACCTTGATCTGTGGCGTGCGTTTGTCCGGGACACCGGGATCCGGCTACTCACGGTGATTCCAGGGTTGTTCTACGACCGCGAGTTCGAGTTCGGTTCGCTCTCGTCACCACTGCCAGCCGTGAGGCGGATTGCGATCACACGGGCGATCACGGCCCTTCAATTAAACAGGGACTTCGAGACCGACTTCGCGGTCGTCTGGCCCGGGATCGACGGGTACGAGAGCCCTCTGGGGATCGATTTGGCCGCGATGCGGGCCCGGTTCGTGGAAGGCTTGGCCGAGGCGATGGACGCGGTGCCAGGCGTGCGGATCGCGTTCGAGCCCAAGCCGTACGAACCGCGGGGGCGGATCCTCTTTGGGACGACGGCCGAAGGCCTGCTCATGGCTCAGCAGGTGGAGAGCATGCTGCGCCATTCGGAGAACCGGCGGCTCCTCGACGAAGGCCACGCCCTGATGGCGCTGAACCCAGAGGCGGGTCACATGCTGATGGGCTATGAAGACCTCGCCTATTCATTCAGCCTCGCGTGCGAGTACGGCCGCCTCGCCCACACACACTGGAATAGCCAGCCGCTCGGCAACTACGATCAGGACCTGAACGTGGGGGTCATGGGCCCGGAGCAGACAGAAGCAGCCCTGTATGCGCTGAAGATGCACGGATACTCGGGGTTGTTTGGCATCGACATCAACCCCGAACGGATGCCGGCAGAGGTCGGCGTGCGCAACTGCATCGATGCGCTCCGCGCCGCGGCCGAGCGGATCCACGAGTTCGACCACGAGAGGTTGCTCTGGGCGGCCGACCACCCCGATCAGGCCCGCGGTTGGATCGAAGCCTATCTCATCCGCCGGCGGGCCCTCCACCCTGATCGCCTCAGCCCGCTGCCTCGACTGCCCGGTGCATAGGCCCATGGGTGCGGTTCCCACGCGCGCGCAGGCGGTCCTGTTGGGGCTGGACATCGGGACCACCGGTGCCAAAGCCCTTCTCGTCACCGACGCCGGCGAGGTGCTCGGCTCGGCGTCAAAGGAATACCCGCTGGACACGCCCAGGCCTGGCTGGGCTGAGCAGAATCCCGGCCACTGGTGGGAGGCCGCGATTGCCAGCATCAGGGCGGTGCTGGACCGGACTGGTGTGCCGGGATCAACAGTCACAGCCATCGGACTCACAGGGCAGATGCACGGTCTGGTCGCGCTCGATGTCGGCGGCGAGGTTCTGCGCCCGGCCATTCTCTGGAACGACCAACGGACCGAGGCCGAGTGCCAGTGGATCACCGAACGGATCGGACCGGCGCGGATTATGGATCTCCTGAGCAATCCGGTGCTGACAGGATTTACCGCACCCAAGATCGTCTGGCTGCGTCGCCATGAGCCGGACGCCTATCGCCGGGTCGAGCACCTCCTGCTTCCGAAGGACTATGTCCGGTACAGGCTCACCGGCGAGTTCGCAACGGACGTCGCTGATGCCTCCGGCACCGCGCTGTTTGACGTCCGCGGCCGGGCATGGTCGCAGACGGTGCTCGATGCGCTGGAGATCCCGCGCCGATGGCTCCCCCGCGTCGAGGAGTCGCCGGTGATCACCGGCGAGGTGAGTCGCGAAGGCGCCGCCGCCACAGGTCTGCGGCTAGGGACGTCCGTCGTAGCGGGGGCTGGCGATCAGGCGGCGCAGGCCGTGGGCTCGGGGATTGTCAGGCCGGGGGTCGCCTCGGTGACAATCGGTACCTCCGGCGTCGTGTTCGCCCATCTGAACGCCGTGCAGGTTGATCCGCAGGGGCGGACCCATACATTTTGCCACGCCGTTCCCGGGTGCTGGCACATCATGGGCGTCATGCTGTCCGCGGGCGGCTCGTTGCGCTGGTTGCGCGACCAGGTCGCGCACCGGAGCTGGTTCGATGGGAGAGATGACCCCTACGACCGCATGGCCACTCAGGCCGCCGGCGTGGCACCGGGCGCCGAGGGGCTCCTGTTCCTGCCGTACCTTACCGGCGAGCGGACGCCGCATGCCGATCCGCGCGCGCGCGGCGCGTTTGTGGGACTGACGCTTCGGCACGGGCCGGCGCATCTGACACGAGCCGTTATGGAAGGTGTGGCGATGGGGTTGCGCGATTCGGTGGAGATCTTCAGGGCCCTCGGTGTTCCCGTCCAGCAGGTACGGTTCTCGGGTGGCGGTGCCAGAAGCGCCGTTTGGCGTCAGATCGTCGCGGATGTGCTCGGCGCCGAGCTCGGCGCCGCCGTTCCGGCGGAAGGAGCCGCGTATGGAGCCGCCTTGCTCGCCGCCGTGGGCTGCGGTGCCGCGGGATCGGTAGAGGAGGCCTGTGAGCGCGCCGTCACCGTGCGGGACCATGTGGCACCAGTGGCAGAGCATGCTGACCGGTACGAGCGCCTCTACCAGATCTACAGAGGACTGTACGGTGTGATGCGACCGACCATGCACGCGCTCGCCGACCTGACGTGATCCCTTGGCTGGTTCGGCGGAAAATCGAACCGCCTTGCAAATTGACCGATCTTGAGCAGCGTCGGATTCGTCTTCGCCGCCCACCCCTCCGATAGCCGACGTGCCAAAGTACCACCCGACCGTCCTACCCGAAGAACGGGTCATGCGATACCTGGACGATGCCTACGAAACCGCGGCACCGGGAGCTCACGCGGCGTACGTCACCGTCGCCGCGACGTGCGGTATGAGAATCGGGGAGCTCCTGGGGTGCCCGGAGACTGCCGTGGACCTGCCGAAGCGTCTCCTCCACGTCCACCAGACACTCATCAGCGCAGGTCGGGAGCCCGAGTTCGGTGAACCGGAGACGGAGCAAGGGCGGCGGACGATCATGCTGCCCGATGTGGCGGTTCACGCTATCCAGCGGGCCCTGCTATGGAAGAAAGAACAGCGCCTTGGTCCGAAGTTTCGCGACGCCGGCGTGTTGTTCTGCGATCCATATGGCCGCCCAATTTTCTTGTCGAACCTGCACCGGCGGGATCATCGACCACGACTCGCCCGGCTCGGACTGCCGCAGACGCGCATTCACGACCTGCGCCACTTCCACGCGACGTTCCTGGTCGAGAGCGGCGCCGACGCACGGACGGTGTCTGATCGGCTTGGGCACAGTAGTCCATCGTTTACGCTCAAGGCCTATGTCCATCCCGCGGAGCAGGCACAACGGCGGGCGGCCAGCATGGCCGATGCCATGTTCGCGCGAACCGGCCGAAACGCGCGGTGATCCCGTACTACCACTTTGCTACCACTCTTGGAGCCTTTTGGACGATGAGTCGGTGTTCAGAAACGTTGATAAATCTGGAGCCGGCGCCCGGATTTGAACCGGGGACCTGCGCATTACGAGTGCGCTGCTCTGCCACTGAGCTACGCCGGCCCGTCTCGCATCGCAAGTATACAAAAGCCCGACAGCGGCGACAACAGGGAGACGCGTACCCACACGACGGCCCGGGTCGTGCCACGCGACCGCGGCGTCACCACGGGGACGGAAGCGGCGGAGCGGTGCGGTGGATCAGCGCCCGGAGACCGGCCCGGTCAGCGCCGCCAGGTCTCCACGACGAGCAGGATCCCGGCGACCAGCGCCAGGATCGGGGTGAGTTGTCCGAGCCCGAAGAAGAACCCGTACCTGTCGAGGCCGACGATGATCAGGTAGATCCCTAGCACGAACAGCCCCCAACTGGTCACGCGCACCGTGATCCTCCCCTGATCGTTCTCGGTCCCCTACCAGCCCATCGCGTAGCCGTTGCGCCGCGGATCGGCCCCGCCCTGCAGCCAGCCGTCCTCGCGGAACACGATGCCCTGCGCGCCGCCGACGCGCACCGACCAGTCTTCGAGCACCTCGACCTTGTATCCGCGGGACGCCAGCGTCCGGCGGGCCGCCCCCCCGAACCGGCCTTCCAGCAGCAGCACCCGCGGCGGCAACGGGTCGCCGACGTCGTCCTTCCATCGAAACCGCGGGGCGGCGATGGCGTCCTGGACGTTCCGCCCGTAGTCGATGAGGCCGATGATGACCTGCGCGGTCGTCTGCGGGATGCTGTAGGACCCGGGCGTCCCGATCATGAAGGCGATTCGCCCGCCGCGGGCGGCGTGGGCGGGCCCGAGCGGGTCGATCCCGAACGAATGGGTCGGGGCCACCGGCGCGCCGTGCAACCCGAACCCGTGGACCGGCGACGACGGCGACTCGCGCCGCTTGTCGGGCGCGATGACCTTCGCGTCACCCGGGATCAACGTGCACCAGTGGTGCCCGTTGTTCATCGTGATGCCCGTGTCGCCGATCACGACGCCCGATCCGTAGCCGCTCCCGATCGTCTGCGTGATGTTGACCGCGAGACCGCTCGCGTCGCCCGCGGCGAGGTGCGTCGTCGATCGCTCGCGCGCCTTCCCCGCGCGCCGGATCGGCACGCGGCCGCCGTTGGACCGCGCCGCGCGGCCGCGCGCCGCCTTGAGCCGCTTTCGGACCTCCGCGCGCAGCTGCTCGATCCGTTCGTCCGACAGCATCCACCCGAGCGGCACGTCCACAAACGCCGGATCGGCGACGTGCGCGGCCGCGTCCATCCGCGCGAGGCGGATCGCCTCCGCCGTGACCGCCAGGTTGTCCGCGCCGAGCGGGTCCTCGCCGGTGAGATCGAACGCTTCGA
The DNA here is from genome assembly GCA_035632615.1 of bacterium. GTDB lineage: Bacteria > Sysuimicrobiota > Sysuimicrobiia > Sysuimicrobiales > Segetimicrobiaceae > JAJPIA01. Next base: position 5,577 of record DASQGM010000295.1, read on the forward strand.
GAATGCGGAGCGTCTGCAGCACCTGGACCGCGCTGCTCGGCGGCGGGGTCGTCCGGATGTGATAGCCGCGGTAGGTCGCCGTGATCGGCTCCTCCCACTTGATGGCGTCGGGGTAGGTCCGGAGGTCCTCGGCGGTGATCAGCCCGTCGTGATCGGTGAAGTACGCGGCGATCGTCTGTGCGAGGCGGCCGCGGTAGAAGCTCATCCACCCTTCGGACGCGATCGCGCGCAGCGTCGCGGCGAGCCCGGGCTGGCGCAGCACCTCCCCGGGCTGATACGGCCGGCCGTCCTTGAGGAACGTGCGGGCGGCGTCGGGACGCGCCAGGCGATCCGCCGCCTGTGTCGTGCGGACGTGATCGAAGAAGGTCACCGGCGCGCCGCGCTCGGCGAGTTCGATCGCGGGCTCGAGCACCTGCGCGAACGGCAGGCTCCCGTACTCGTCGTGCAGGCGCGCCCACCCGGCGACGTTCCCGGGCACCATGGGCGCGAGGATGCCGAGATCCTGCGTGCTCTCGTTGAACAGGTCGGGGTGCGCCGCGCGCGGGCTGCGTCCCATGAAGTTCAGCGTGCGCGTCTCTCCGTTCGGCAGCGAGAGCACCGCAATCCCGATACCGCCGACAGCGGAGAAGTACGGCTCGACGACGGTGACGGCGACCGCGGTGGCGATCGCCGCGTCCACGGCGTTGCCGCCGGCGGCGAACATTCTGAGCCCGGCCTGCGTGGCCAATGGGTTCGCGGAGGCGACCATGCCCCGCCGTCCCATTGCCGCGGGCCGCGGCCCGAACTCCGACGCACCTCCGGCGTACGCCACGCTGCACCTCCGAGGATGTCCACGCTGCGGTGCCGCGGTGCGGCGCCGTCCGGTCGTTGCGAGGTTCTACGCAGTGCCATCGTTTCCTCCGGCCCGGGGCTGCACTGGACGAGGGGGAGTTGCGCGCTACCGCGCGGAAGATAGATCGATGGTGGTTTGACACCCCAAGACATTCTGGAGATAATGAGACGGTTACAATGGGAATTGCTCACACCAAAACGCGGTGCAAACGTGCCCATCGCATCACCCCGCGGGTCGTGAAGGAGTGATGGGATGTCGGCAACCCTGATCGTCGCCAACCTCCGCTCCGGTGGAGGGCGAACGCGCGACGTTCTTCCGGTCGTCACGAACGCGCTCAGACGCGCCGGGCACGAATACGATCTGGTCGTGGCCCCCACGGCGGAGTCCACGGCGCAGTTGCTCGCCACATCGCTCCGGCGCGACGGGTCGAAGTTCGACCGCGTCGTCGTGCTGGGGGGCGACGGGACGATCAACGGCGCGGTCAACGGTATCGTGAACAGCGGCTCCGCGCTCCCCCTGGGCATCATCCCCTGCGGCACCGGAAACGAGATGGTGCGGTCGCTCGGCATCCCCAAGGATCCGGAGAAGGCGCTGCGCATCCTCTCTCAGGGACGGGAATGCGCGATCGACGTCGGCGTCGTGAACGGCCGGCACTTTCTGCACATCTTCGGGCTCGGCGCGGACGTGCAGGTCGTCAAGATGGTCAACACGCTCCGCGCCCGCTACCGGCTCGCGCGGAACCGGTCGGTCTATTATCTCGCGGCCCTCCTGCTGCTGTCGTCCGGGTTCGATCCGTTCCCGGTGGAGATCGAGATCGGGGAGCAGGTCTTCCGCGGCAAAGCGCTGATGATCGCGGCGGCGAACGGGCGAATGTACGGCGAACGGCTGCAGGCGCTGCCGGCCCCGAGCCTCTCGGACGGGTTGCTCGATCTGTACCTCCTGCAGGATCTCGGCGGACGGCGGTTGCGCAAGACGGCGCGTCTGCTTCGCCGACTGCCCGTCCCCGAGCTCAGCGTGCAGCGGTGCTCCGAGGCGACGATCCGCCTGGACCAGCGCCGCGAGGCGCAGGTGGACGGAAGCCTGCTCGGTCCCAGCCAGGTGTTCAACCTGTCGCTCCTGCCGCGGCGGATCCGCGTGATCCACCCGGCGCCGCCGGCGCTGGCCGGTGCCACGCGCCATCGGGCGGAGTTCGCCCGGACCGGAGAGGGAAGCCCCCGCCGGTGACGCGGATGTTCCTGTCCATCCTGTCCTGCAACTACGGCGGGGGCCACAAGCGCGCCGGCGAGGCGATCGCGGCCGAGTGGGAGACCCGGACGGGCGGCCGCGTGGACATGGTGGACTACTTCGCCCGGTTCGTGCACCCCGTGTTCGACGCGGTGACGAAATTCTCGTACATCCAAAGCGTCCGGCGCGCGCCCGGGATGTACGGCATGTTCTACAAGCTGACCGGAGACATCCGGCCCGACTCGCTCGTCCAGCGGGCGATCAACCGGATGGGGATGGAGCGCCTGGACCGCTATCTCGCCACCGAGCGCCCGGACGTCGTGTGTTGCGTCCACTGCACGCCCGCGGGGACGATGTCGGATCTCAAGATCGCCGGACGGACGTCGGTCCCCTGCCTCACCGTCATCACGGACTACGTGACGCACAGTCAGTGGATCCACCCGAAGGTGGACCGGTATTGCGTCCCCAACGCGCTCGTCAGGGACGGCCTCGTGGAGCGCGGCATCCGGCCGGATTCGATCGTGGTGTCGGGGCTGCCGATCGAACAGAAGTTCTCGCGGCCGCTCGACCGCCCCGCCCTCATGGCGAAGTTCGGACTCGCGGCGGGCGTGCCGGTCATCCTCGTGATGGCGGGCGCGTACGCGATGCTGGGTGGCGTCGGCGATGTGGTGCGCGTCCTCGCGAAGTTCCCGCATCCGCTCCAGGCCCTCGTCGTCTGCGGCTACGATCGCCGGCTGGAAGACCAGGTCCGCGCGCGCACGGCGCACTCGCCCCATCAATTCCAGGTCTTCGGCTACGTGGACAACGTCGAGGAGCTGATGACGGTCAGCGACCTGCTCGTCACGAAGGCCGGCGGCGTGACCGTCAGCGAGGCGCTGACGAAGCGCCTCCCGATGCTGATCTACCGCCCGATCCCCGGGCAGGAGGAGGGCAACACGCGGTTCCTCCTCGACCACGGCGCCGCGCTCGCGCCGAAGAACCCGGACGAACTTCGAGCGGCGCTGGTGGCGCTGCTCGCCCGCCCGGAGCGGCTGGCCGCGATGCAGCAGGCGGTCGCGGGGCTCGGCCGGCCGGACGCGGCCCAGGTCGTGGTGACCAACCTGGTCCAACTCGCGAGCGATCGGACGCCGGTCACGGCCGAGCGGCCGCTCATGCTCCCTTCCGCAACCCCCTGATGCTCCAGAACGAGACCGGCCTGCTCGCGATCTCGATAGCCTTAGTGGAGTTCGTCCACGGCGCGCTCCTGTTCGTGCTCCTGCCCACGATCCTGACCGAACGGTTCGGCTGGCCGATGGGGACCACCGGTGCCGCGGTCTCCACCTACTTCTTCGCCGAGGTCACCCTCAAGCTCGTCGCCGGATGGATGGTGGATCGACTCGGAACCCGCAAGATGCTGCTGTACGGCTTCTGGTTGTACTTTGCGGCGTTCGCCGCGCTCGTGACCGCGCGCAGCACGTGGGAGGTGTTCGTCGCGCTCGTCGTGATGGGCGCGGCAGCGTCGCCGCTGTGGCCGGCCGCGTTGACGCGGTTGACCAAAGGCGCGGGGCCCGCAGTCGGCGGGGTCCTCGGGCGCGTGTTCTCGACATGGTTCCTCGGCGGCGGCGCCGGCATCGGGCTGGCGACGCTGATCAGCCGCGCCACCCACCCGCTCTCGTTAGGAGTGTTCACCATCCCGTTGCTCGCGGCGGCGCTGCTCGGCCTCCGACTTCCCGCGGAGACGGCCGAGCCTCGGGTGACCACCCGGACGAGCGTCAGGCAGCTCGTCCCCTCGGTGATCCGCGCGCTCGCGGCGCTGGCCGGCAGCCTGATCCCCCAGATCATCGCCGCGGGGGTCCTGATCCCGATCATCGTCCCGTACCTCGAGTTCGTGCGCGGGATCGACGAGCGCGAGATGTTCCTGCTGCTGATCCTCGGCCCGGGGGCCGCGCTCGCGCTGATGGCGCGCGCCGGCCACATGGGCGACCGCTTCGGCCGCCAGCGGACCTACAGCGTCGGGCTCGGCGCGGTCGCGCTGCTTTTGCTCGCCCTGCCGTTCTGCCACCAGCTGTGGCTGTTGATGCTGGACTTCATCGGGATCGGGGTGGCCTACGCGTTCGTCCTCCCAGCCTGGAACAGCATCCTGCTCCGCCTCCTGCCCGACGACGTCCGCGGCGCGGGACTGGGCATCGCGATGACGATCGAGGGCATGGGCGGTGTGATCGGTCCGCTCGTCGGCGGCTACCTCTGGCAGTGGGCCAACCCCTCCTCGCCGTTCTATCTGAGCGGCGGGCTCCTGTTGATCGCCGCCGGCACGTCGGCGCGCTGGCGCACGGATCTCGTCGAAGGCTAGACGTGGGTGCGCAACGCCGCCGTGAGGGACGGTCGCGGCGGGAGTGAGCGCGATGCGTGACCCCGCGCACGTCGGCCTCGGCGTCGCGGCCGCCGCACTTGCCGGCGCGGCCGCGTACACGCTCGGGGCGCAGACGGTGGCGGGCGGGTTGCGCGTCGGGGTGGTGAAGCACGGGTCCCGCTCCCCGATGGTCTCGCTCACCTTCGACGACGGCCCCGATCCGGAGCACACAGCGCGTATCCTCGATGCACTCGCCTCGGCGGCCGTCCACGGCACGTTCTTCATGGTCGGGCGCCAGGTCGAAGCCCATCCGGCCGCGGCGCGCGCGGTCGCGGCCGCGGGCCACGACGTCGGGAATCACACCTACGGACACCGCCACCTGTGGACGCTCGGCCCCGGCGCCTCGATCGCGGAGGTGGACCGGGGCGCCGCCGCGATCGCGGACGCGCTCGGCGCCGCGCCGCGATACTTCCGGCCTCCGTGGGGTACCTTCAACTGGGCGGCGTACGTGCGGGCCGCGCAGATCGGAGAGGTGCGCGTGCTCTGGTCCGTGCGCTCCGAAGGCTGGCTCGCGGCCTCGCCGGCCGCCAAGATGGCGGCCCACGTCGTCCGCGGCGCGCATCCCGGCGCGATCGTCAACCTGCACGACCGCGGCGGTCATCCGTCGACGCCCGCCGAGACCTGCGCCGCGCTCCCGGAGATGATCGCGGGTCTCCGGCGCCGAGGGTTCGAGATTGTCCCGCTGCGGGTGCTGCTCGCCGGGACCGCGTGAGCGCGCGTGAGCCGAGCGGAGGAATCTCCGGCCGGCTCATGCACGTTTAGGCGTAGTAAGTCTTTTCGGGATGTGCGCCCGTGCATGAGGTGGCCACGCTGCTCAAAGGCTTCGCGATCGGATTCTCGATCGCCGCGCCCGTCGGGCCGATCGGGGTGCTGTGCATCCGGCGCAGCCTGGCGCAGGGGCGCATCGCCGGGTTCGTCTCGGGGCTCGGCGCGGCGACGGCAGACGCGATCTACGCGGCCGTCGCGGGGTTCGGCCTGACCGTGCTGTCACAGTTCTTCGCGCACTATGCGCAGCCGCTCCACCTCGCGGGCGGGCTGCTGCTCGTCTACCTCGGCGTGCGCACCGCGCTCGCGAAGAGCGCTCCGGACCGCGGCGCGGAGGTCCCGGTCAACCGGCTCGGCGCGTACGCGTCCACGCTGCTCCTGACGATCACCAACCCAATGACCATCTTCATGTTCGCGGCGATCTTCACGGCGGTCGCCCCCGCCAACGGCCCCGACGCGCTCTACGCCACGCTGCTCGTGACCGGCACGTTCTGCGGCTCCGCGGCGTGGTGGCTCACGCTCAGCACGGCGGTCGGGTTGCTCCACCGTCGCATCGGCGCGCCTGCGATGCGGTGGATCAACGGGGTCTCGGGCGGCGTCATCGGTGCGTTCGGGCTCGCGTCGCTCGCGGCGCTCGAGCGCGCGTGACCGGCACAGGCGAGGCGCGTCCGGCATGATCAACGCGGTCACCCTCACGCGCGGGCGGATCCACTACGCGTGGATCGTCATGGCGGTCACGTTCATGGTCCTGCTCGTGGCCGCGGGCATCCGCTCGACGCCCGGGGTGTTGATCGTCCCGTTGGAGCGCGAGTTCGGCTGGAATCGCGCGACGGTGTCGCTCGCGGTCTCGATCAACCTGTTGCTCTACGGGCTGCTCGGTCCGTTCGCCGCGACGCTGATGGATCGGTTCGGCCCGCGACGCGTGGCACTCGGCGCGCTCGGCCTGCTCGCCAGCGGCGTGGGGCTCACGACGCTCATGCGCGCGCCGTGGCAGCTCGACCTGCTGTGGGGCGTCGTCGTGGGCGTGGGCTCCGGGTCCACGGCATCGGTGCTGGGCGCCTGGATCTCCAACCGCTGGTTCGACCGGCAGCGCGGGCTCGTCATGGGCATGCTGACCGCAAGCGCCGCCACCGGGCAACTCGTGTTCCTTCCGGTCCTGGCCCACCTCGTCGTGACGGATGGATGGCGCACCGCGGCGCTCCTGATCACGGTGGTGGCCGTGTGCGCCCTGCCGTTCGTCGCCTTCTTCATGCGCAACGATCCGCGGGACATTGGGCTGCGACCGTTCGGCGCGCCGGCCGACGGCCCCGAGCCCCCGCGGCCGCCGCGGCGCGCCGCGGGCGCGGCGCTGACCGGCCTGGCGACGGGGCTGCGGTCCAAAGACTTCTGGCTGCTGGCGGGCACGTTCTACATCTGCGGCGCGAGCACGAACGGGCTGATCGGCACGCACTTCATCCCCGCGTGCATGGAGTTCGGCATCCCCGAGGTGACCGCCGCGGGCCTCCTGGCGTCGATGGGCGTGTTCGACTTGCTGGGGACGACCCTATCCGGATGGCTGTCGGACCGGTTGAACAACCGCTACCTGCTGTGCTGGTACTACGGTCTGCGGGGCCTCTCGCTGATCTTCCTGCCGATCGCGTTCGGCGCGCAGCTCCTCTTCCTGCCCTACGGGACGTCGTCGTTCGGCCCGACCTTCGTCGGCCTCGCCGTCTTCGCGGTGTTCTACGGGCTGGACTGGGTCGCGACGGTTCCGCCGACCGTGCGCCTCACCGCCGACTTGTTCGGCAAGCAGAACGCCGCGCTGATGTTCGGGTGGATCTTCGCGGCGCACCAGTTCGGCGCGGCGACGGCGGCGTTCGGCGCGGGCGTGTTGCACACTTGGCTCGGAGGGTATCAGGCGGCGTTCATGAGCTCCGGCCTGCTCTGCCTGCTCGCCGCGGCGCTGGTGCTGCGGATCGGCTACCCCGGCACGCGGCGGGAGACGCCGCTCCGGCCGGCCGAGGTCGCCGCACCCGCCTAACCCATCCGCCGCGCAGCGTCTGCGGCGACGCCAGCAGCCAATCCCGGACACACCCGGCGCGGAGCGCTCGCGGCGCGCCTCCCCGAAGATGCCTAGGGCGACCGTCCCCCGTCCGCAGCGGCGCGTTCGGCGAACCGGAGCAGCCTGTTGCGGGTGATCCAGACCTGCCGGAGTTCGGTCCGCTTGCCGACCGCGAGACGCCGCTTCCCCTCGGGATGATACTTCACCAGCAGATAGCGCTCCCACCACGCCAGCCACCAACGCGTGAACGGCGGCAGCGGCCGGTGCTCGAACCCGGCCCGCTGCGCCTCCTGCCAGAACAGGCTCGCGCCGCAGATCGCGTTGATCGAACGGTACTCGGGGCGCGATACCAGATCCGCGGCCAGCACGGGCAACAGGCGGAACACCTCGCGGCGAAATCGCAGTCCCCCCGTGCCCGCGTCGTGGAGGGCCGCGACACGCTGGTTGTCCATGTGCAGCTCGCCGACGAGGTCCCCGGGGGCGACGACCGTGCCGTCTTGAAGCACGAGGCGCGGACCGCGGTGCCGGATCAGGCCGAGCCTGAAGATGAGCCCGCCCTCCCCGATCGGGCGGATCTGGTACTTGCGTTCAAACCACCGGTCGAACCGGTCCAGGATGCGCAGCCTCATGGCGCCGACACTCGGGAGCCGGTCCGCACAGGACGGACCCGGCTATGCCCGCTCCCGCCGCTGCTGCACGGACCGGACCTTGCCCGCGATGGACGAGGGCGCGTCCCGCCGGTCGTCGAGCTTGATCACGGTGGAGACGCGCTGCGCGCCCTGGTCGAAGCAGGCCTCGTGGATCTTGGGCACGAGGGCGAGCAGCGCGGGGAGGTCGCCCTCCACCTCCGTGTGCATCGCCCGCAGCTCGTACCTGAGGCCGCTGTCCGCGATCACGCGGATGGCCTCGGCCACGTAGGAGCCGACGCTCGGAGACCCGGTCCCGATCGGCGTGACACTGATCGCCATGATGGCCATGCACGTCACCTCGCGTCGCCGCCCGCTCGTCCGGACGCCGGTTCCTCCCTCAGAATTGCATCCGCCGCCCGTGTCCTCCTCCGGCCGGCGTTGGGAATCTACCCCAGATGGTCGGAAATGGGCGGTGCGGCGGCGAAGACTACCGGGGAGGAGGTGCTGGGATGCCCCGAGACCTGCCGATCGGCAACGGCACGATGCAGATCAACTTCGACCTCCAGCACCGCCTGGTGGATCTGTACTACCCGTACGTCGGCGGCGAGAATCACCTGGTCGGGCACCAGTGCCGGTTGGGGGTGTGGGTGGACGGACGCTTCGCGTGGGTCGGCGACGACGGCTGGCGGGGCACCTGCAAGTACCTCCCCGAGACGCTCGTCACCGCCGTGACGCTCGAGCACGCCGGGCTCGGCATCCGCCTCGGGCTCCAAGAGTGCGTGGACTTCCACGTCAACGCGTTCGTCCGCCGGATCGCGGTGGGGAACCTGGCGCCCGGGCCGCGCGAGGTGCGCGTGTTCTGCCACCACGACTTCGACATCGGCGGCACCGCGTACGGCGACACGGCGTACTACGACCCCAACAGCAAGGGGCTCTTCCACTATAAGGGCCCCCGCTGGTTCCACACGAACGTGCTGACCCCGACCGACCAGGGGTGGACCCAGTATGCGGTCGGGATCAGCGAGTGGCAGCAGCGCGAGGGCACCTGGCGGGACGCCGAGGACGGGATCCTGAGCATGAACGCGATCGCCCAAGGATCGGTGGACAGCACCGGCGGGGTCGCGCTTCTCGTGCCCGGCGGAGGCGAACAGGTCGCCTACAACTGGCTCCTCGTGGGGAACACCTACGAGGAACTGCGGGCGCTCAACCGGTTCGTGCTCTCCCGCACCCCGGCGGCGCTCCTCAGGCGCACCCGCGACTACTGGTTCCTGTGGGTGAACAAGGAAACGATGGACTTCGGCCCCCTGCCGCCGGAGGTCGTGGAGCGGTTCAAGCAGAGCCTCCTGATCGCGCGCACGCAGATCGACAACCAGGGCGCGATCATCGCGAGCACCGACTCGGACATCCTCCGGGTCGGCCGGGACACCTACGGTTACATGTGGCCGCGCGACGGCGCGCTCGTCTCGCGGGCGCTCGATATGGGCGGGTTCAACGACCTCACCCGGCCGTTCTACCAGTTCTGCGGAGAGGTGATGACGCGGGAGGGCTTCCTGCTCCACAAGTACAACCCCGACCGGTCGGTCGGCTCCTCGTGGCATCCGTGGGTCGCCCAGGGGGCCCGGCAGTTCCCGATCCAGGAGGACGAGACCGCGCTCGTCATCTGGGCGCTCTGGCTGCACTTCGCGGCAAATCGCGACGTGGAGTTCATCAAGCCCCTGTATCGCCGCTTGATCAAAGCCGCGGCGGACTTCCTGGTCGCGTTCCGCGACCCGTCGACGGGTCTGCCCCGCCCCTCGTACGACCTCTGGGAGGAGCGGCACGGCGTCCACGCCTTCACGTGCGGCTCGGTATACGGGGGGCTCGAGGCCGCCGGCGCCCTCGCCGCCGCGTTCGGCGAGGCGGAGTACGCGGCGCGCTACCGCGCCGCTGCGGACGGGGTCCGCACCGGCGTCCTCACCCACCTGTGGAGCGCCGAGGCGAACCGGTTCGCGCGCATGCTCGCCCCGAACACGACCGGCGCCACGCTCGACCTCACGATCGACGCGAGCCTGTACGGCCTGTTCGCGTTCGGCATGCTGGATCCGGACGACCCGAAGATGGTCAGCACGATGCAGGCGGTGGAGACCCGGCTCCGCGTCCAGACCGAGGTCGGCGGGATCGCGCGGTACGAAGACGACTACTACCAGCAGGTCAGCAAGGACACCGGCCCGGTCCCCGGCAACCCCTGGATCCTCTGCACGCTCTGGGTGGCGGAGTGGCACATCGCCCGCGCCAAATCCGCCGCCGACCTGGCCCGCCCCCTCGAGATCATCCGCTGGGCCGCGTCCCGGGCGCTGCCGAGCGGCGTGCTGCCGGAGCAGATCCATCCCTACGACGGCACCCCGCTGTCGGTGTCGCCGCTCACCTGGAGCCACGCCGCGTTCGTCCACGCGGTCCTGCGGTACCTGGACCAGCTCCATGCGCTCGACCTCTGCGCGACGTGCGGCATGCCCAGGTACCGCCGGGAGGAGAGCCATCTGATCCGCGCCCGCGCGGCCGCGCTCGGCATCCGCGGAGACCCGTTCGCCGCGTCGACGGAGATGCCGTAGCCGATGCCGCCCTCCCCCGCGGTCCGCCAACCCGGCGCCGTCGTCCGCCGCACGAAGATCGTCGCCACGATCGGCCCGGCGAGCAGCACCGATGCGGTCATCACGCGCCTGCTCGCGGCGGGCATGGACGTCGCGCGCATCAACTTCTCGCACGGCACCCGCGCGGACCACCGCCGCGCGATCGAGCGGCTGCGGCGGGTCGCCCATCGGGCCGGCGTGCCCCTCGCGATCCTCCAGGACCTCCAGGGACCCAAGATTCGCGTCGGCCGCCTGGTCCATCCGGTGCGCCTCGTCCCGGGCGCGGAGGTCACGTTGACGGCGCGCGCGATCGTGGGCGACGCGAGGAGGATCCACGTCGCCTTCCCGCGGCTGTCGCGCGTCGTCCGGCGCGGCCAGCGCATCCTGTTGCGGGACGGCACGATCGAGCTCGTCGTGGTGCGCCGCCGGGGCGGCGAGGTCCACTGCCGTGTCGTCGAAGGGGGCGTGCTCGGCGAACACCAGGGCGTCAATCTCCCGGGCGTCCGGCTGCGCGGTCCCGCGCTCACGCCCAAGGACGTCGCCGACCTGCGGGCCGGCCTGCGGTACGGCGTGGACTACGTGGCGCTGAGCTTCGTCCGCAGCGCCGCGGATCTCCGGAACGCCCGGCGGCTGCTGCGGCGGCTCGGGCGATCGGTCCCGCTCGTCGCCAAGCTGGAACGGCCCGAGGTGGTCACCCACCTCGAGGAGATCGTGGCGGAGTCCGACGCGGTGATGGTCGCGCGGGGCGACCTCGGCGTGGAGCTGCCGCCGGAGGACGTGCCGCTCCTCCAGAAGCGGATCATCCGCTGCGCGAACGAGCGCGGCGTCCCGGTCATCACCGCGACGCAGATGCTGGAGTCGATGGTGCGCGACGAGCGTCCGACTCGGGCGGAGACCTCGGACGTCGCGAACGCGATCCTGGACGGCACGGACGCGGTGATGCTGTCCGCGGAGACCGCGGTGGGGCGCTACCCCGTCGAGGCCGTGCAGACGATGGCCCGCATCGCCCGGACGGTCGAGGCCGCGACCCACTTCGGCCGGACGAACATCCACCCCCGGCCGAGGGTGCTCCAGGCGATCGGGAGCGCGGCGCAGATGCTCGCGGACGAACTGCGCGTGCGCATGATCGTCGCGGTGACGACCACCGGACGCACCGCGTGCGCGCTGTCCCAGCTCCGGCCGACCGCGCCGGTGCTCGCGTGCACCGAGGACGAGCGGGTGGCGAGGCTGCTCAGCCTCTACTGGGGCGTCCGGCCCGTCATCGTGCCGTTCCGGCGGACGACCGAGGCGATGATCCAGGTGATCGACCACGAGCTGGTCCAGCGGCAACTCGCCCGTCCCGGCGACGCCGTGGTGATCGTCGGGTCGGTGCCGATCGTGGCGCGCGGGCGGGTCAACTTCGTCCAGTACCACCGCGTCCCGGCGCTGCGCGGCGCCGCCAGAGGCTAGGCGGCCGGTGGCGCGCCGGCCGCGGGAAGAATCGCGGGGGGCGTGACGTTCCAGATGAAGGTGGCGGGTCCCGGTTGGCCCGCCCGGAGGTGGAGTGGATGGCACACGCGCACAAGGTGATCATCCTGGGCTCGGGCTCGGCCGGCCTCACCGCGGCGATCTACGCGGCCAGGGCGCAGCTCCACCCGATCGTGATCTCCGGGAGCCAGCGGGGCGGCCAGCTCACGCTGACGACCGACGTCGAGAACTACCCCGGCTTCCCCGAGGGCATTCAGGGACCCGAGCTGATGGAGTTGCTGCGCCGGCAGGCGGAGCGATTTGAGGTCGACTTCATCGACGACGACGCCAGCGCGGTCAATTTCAAGGCGCAGCCGTTCGAGGTGACCGCCGCGCGGGAGACGCTGTCGGCGGATGCGGTGATCATCGCCACCGGCGCGGGCACGAACTGGCTCGGGCTCCCGAACGAGCAGCGGCTGATCGGCCACGGCGTGTCCTCCTGCGCCCCGTGCGACGCGTTCTTCTTCCGGGGCAAGGAAGTCGCGGTTGTCGGCGGCGGCGACTCGGCGATGGAAGAGGCGCTCGTGCTCACGAAGTTCGCGACGAAGGTCACGATCATCCACCGCCGCGACCAGTTCCGGGCGAGCAAGATCATGGCCGAGCGCGCCCTCAACCACGGCAAGGTCGCGGCTCGCTGGCACACCGTCGTCGAGGACGTGCTGGGCGACGACCATGTCACCGGGCTGCGGCTGCGCGATCTCAAGACCGGGGAGTCCGAGAACTTCCGGGTCGACGGGTTGTTCGTGGCGATCGGACACCACCCCAACACCGAGCTGTTCCGCGGCCAGGTCGACCTGGACGCCGAGGGGTACGTGCGGCTGCACGAGCACACGATGACGAACGTGCCCGGTGTGTTCGCCGCCGGCGACGTCCACGATCACCGGTACCGCCAGGCCGTCACGGCCGCGGCGTGGGGGTGCATGGCGGCGATGGACGTGGAGCGGTATCTCGAGGGCCATTAACCCCTCCGGGGACCGCGCGAACGCCCGGCGCGCGCCGTCGGATCGCGTCTCCGGCACCGATCGGGCGGGGGTTCAGGCCCTCACCCTCGCGCCTCCCCTGCTTGGGTTTCTCGACGCGGTGCTCCGCCGCGAATGGCTCGTCACGAACGGCCTGGGGGGATACGCGTCGGGAACGGTGGCCGGCGCGAACACCCGACGCTACCACGGCCTGCTGGTCGCGGCGCTGGCGGCCCCGGTCGGCCGGACCGTCCTGGTCGCGAAGGTCGACGAGACCGTCGAGATCGACGGGCGCTCGATCGAACTCGGCACCAACGAGTATCACGACGGCGCGATCGCGCCAGAGGGATACCGGCACCTCGCCGGCTTCCACCTCGCCGGCACGCTCCCGGTGTGGACGTTCGCGCTGCGCGGCGCCACGCTCGAGAAGGCGATCTGGATGCCGCGCGGACGAAACGCCACGTGCGTGCGCTACCGGCTGCACCGTGGGAGCCGCCCCGTCCGCCTCGCGATCCGCCCGTACTTGACCGAGCGCGACTACCATGCGCTGACCCGAGGCCGTCCCGAATGGCGGTTCGACGTTGCGCGACTCCGCGGGGGCATCCGGGTCGCCCCGTGGCCGGGCGCGACACCGTACACGCTCACGACGACCGCCGGCGCGTTCGTGGAGCGGCCGGAGTGGTACTGGCGGTTTCTCCACCGCGTGGAGCGCGACCGCGGGCTCGACCACGTAGAGGACCTGTACGTGCCCGGCGTGTTCGAGGTACCGCTCGAGCCGGGCAGGGACATCACGCTCGTGGCGTCCGCCGACCCGGACGGTCCGCCCGCGGAGGGGCCGGACGGATACGAGGAGGAGCGCCAGCGGCAGCAGGCGCTTGTCGACCGCGCCGGGCGCCTCCCGCCCGATCCGGTCCCGCTTCCTGCGGGCGGCGGGCTGCCCGGGCGGCTCGTGCTGGCGGCCGATCAGTTCCTCGTCAGCGGCGCGACCCGCCGATCGGTGATCGCCGGCTACCACTGGTTCGCCGACTGGGGACGCGACACGATGATCTCCCTCCCCGGCCTCACCCTGGCGACCGGGCGGCCCGACGACGCGCGGGAGATCCTCCTCTCGTTCGCCGGGGCCGTGAGCGAGGGGATGCTGCCCAATCGATTCCCCGACGACGGGACCGCGCCCGAATACACGAGCGCCGACGCGGGACTGTGGTACGCGCACGCGGTGGGTCGCTACCTGTCGCGCGTGCCGGACCGCGAGTTGCTCGAAGGGGTGTTCCCCGCGCTTCGCGAGATCGTGGCCCGGTACCGGGCCGGGACGCGCCACGGCATTCGCGTGGACCCCGCCGACGGTCTGCTGGAAGCCGGCGCCCCTGGGCTCGCCCTGACCTGGATGGACGCGCGGTACGACGGACGCGCGGTGACGCCACGCGCGGGCAAGGCCGTGGACCTCAACGCGCTCTGGCACGAGGCGCTGTGCCTGATGGCAACGTGGTCGGACGCCGTCGGCCTGGACGGCGCCGGGTACGCCGCAGAGGCGGCGATTCTCCGCCGCACGTTTTCCCGGCGGTTCTTCCACGAGCCGGGCGGGTACCTCTACGATGTGATCGCCCCCGACGGCACGCCCGATCCGTCGCTCCGGCCGAACCAGCTGCTGGCGCTGTCGCTTCCGCACGCGCTGCTCGACGGCCCGGCGGCGCTTCGCGTGCTCGACGCCGTGACGGCTCGGCTGCTCACGCCGTTCGGGTTGCGCTCGCTCGCGCCGAACTCAGCAGGGTACCGCGGCCGGTACGAGGGCGGCGTGGCTTCCCGCGACGAAGCGTACCATCAGGGGACGGTCTGGGCGTGGTGGCTCGGCCCCTACGTCGCGGCGCTCGTGCGGCTCACCGGCGATCGCGCGGCGGGGCGCCGGCTGCTCGAGCCGTTCCGGGCGCACCTGCTGGAGGCCGGCCTCGGCACCGTGAGCGAGATCTTCGATGGAGACTCGCCGCACACCGCCCGGGGGTGCATCGCCCAAGCGTGGAGCGTCGCCGCGCTGCTGGAAGCGTGGGAGCTCGTGGGAGGAGTGCCGTGAACGAGCGCTTGTGGGAGCTCTACGAAGCGGTGTGCCAGGACGAATACCGCCCGCTCGACGAGTTCATCGAACGCCTGCTCGGCGGCGAGTGGGGCCCGTTTCCGAAAGACGACGTCCTCCAACTCCTTCAAGAACTCGAGGGACGGGTGCTCTCCAACATCCAGGTGAAGGCGTCGGAGGGTCCCCGGTACTCCGAGATGGCGGACGAGGTCGCCGAGCGCACGCACGAGGAGTTCACCGATCTCGTGACGAGGGTGGAACGCGCGTACGGCGCCGCGTGACCGCACGTCGGCGCTACGTCAGGAAGCGCCCGTTGCGGTACACCACCTCGCCGTCCGCGTGTACCTCCGCGCCGTTGTCCCGGAGATCCAGGATCATGTCCCAGTGGAGTCCGGAGTTGTTCTTCCCGCCGGTCTCCGGGTACGCCGCGCCGAACGCCATGTGGAGCGTGCCCCCGATCTTCTCGTCGAAGAGGATGTTGCGCGTGAACTGCTGGATGTCGTAGTTCAGCCCGAACGCGAACTCACCGAGCACCCGCGCGCCGGCGTCCACGTCCAGCATCGCCTGCAAGAACTCTTCCCCCTTCGCGGCGGTCGCGGAGACGACGCGTCCCTCCTCGAACGCGATCCGCACGTCGGTCACCTCCCGCCCGCCGTAGATCGCGGGAAACGAGAAGCGGACGGTGCCGCGGGTGGCGTCCTCGACCGGCCCCGTGAACACCTCGCCGTCGGGGAAGTTGTGCGTCCCGGCCGCGCTGATCCAGCGCCGCCCTGCGACGGATACGCTCAGATCGGTGTCCGGGGCGACGATGCGCAGGGTCCGGGTCCGGCCGAGCCGGTCGCACACGACGTCCTGCTCGCGCGCGACCCGCTCCCACGCCGCGACGGGATCGTCTTCGTCGAGGTGCCCCGCCGTGTAGACGAAGTCTTCGTACTCGGACAGCGACATCTCGGCTTCCTGGGCATCCGCCTGGGTCGGCGCCTGCGTCAGGCACCACCGCAGCGCGCCGCTACCGGCGCGCTCCATGAAGCGGCGGCTCAGCTCCCGCGTCGCCTCACGCCGCATCCGCATCCGGCCGGGATCCACCCGCGTGAGCGCGCGGGTGTTGTAGGCGCCCAGAAACGACAGCTCCGCGTCCAGCGTCTCGACCTCGTGCCGGTCCAGCTCCGAGACGTAGCGAAGCTGGTCGTCGGTCGCGGTGCGGTAGTAGGTCTCCTCGAGCCCGTCGATGCCGACGCGCACCGTCGGATGGGCGCCGGCGCGCAGCGATTCCCGGTACGCGGCCAGGATGTGGGCGGAGGCGAGCGCCGACCCCCTGATCCGCACCAACTGTCCGGGCCGGAGGCCGAGCGAGTAGTGCACGAGGACGCGGGTGAGCTTCTCGATTCGTGGATCCGCCATACCGAAGAAGTTCCGCCCGGGCGCGACGGCATCCTCCGCGGACGGTGCGCGCGCAATGTGCCGCGCGCACGGTGCGCAGCGCCCCACGGCACCGCGGGCCGCTGCGCACCGCCGGACGACTCGGAGCCCGCGTTCACGCGTGGGCCGCGCGAGGCACTCAGGGAGCCGACAAACGATAAGAGGCGCCGCTCGATCG